>NZ_JAADJW010000088.1:0-1184 GCF_010092875.1 Vibrio sp. LB10LO1 | reverse complement strand
GGCGCTTGTTTCGCTTGCGCAAGGATAGAACTTGACGCTTGCGATAGAATTTGTGACTTAGTCATTTGAGTCGTTTCTTTCGCGAAGTCAGTATCTTTAATACGACTCTTCGACGCGTTCACGTTCTCGTTGATGTTATCCAAGTTGCTGATTGCGTGGTTGAAACGGTTTTGGAAAGCACCCAGCTCTGCACGGTGGCTGTCTACGTATTTCAGTGCCGCATCGATGATAGCCACAGATTCTTGCGCGCCACCTACAGAAGTCACGTCGATAGTATCAACCGTTACGTTATTGCCGTCGCTTAGACCTAGCTCACCAGATAGGCCGCCTGAGAATTCAACGTCACCTTCTACTTTGTTGTTACCCGCAAACACTTGCAGTTTGCCGTCTTGGTCTACTGACGCTTTTACTAGGTCAGTTTGACCGTTGATGTAAGTCGCAAGCTCTTCGATATCGTCACCCGCTTTTGCGCTGATGTTGATTTCTTGCTCTTGACCAAAGCTGTCAGTCAGGCTGATTTTCAGGTCGTTTTTGCCTTCTTCAACGTTCCAGTTTTTGTCTTTGCCGTTTTCAGCTTGGTAGCTCACGCCGCCCATCATTTGGTTGTCAGAGCGCATGTCTTTTAGGTTCAGCATTACCGCTTCGCCGTTATCTGCACCGATTTGGAAAGACTGAGTACCGTAAGTACCGTTTAGAAGCTTGTTACCACCGAAAGAAGTCGTTTCAGCGATACGGTTTAGTTCATCGTTCAGTGCTGTTACTTCTTCTTGAATCGCAACACGTTCTGCTTTTGAGTTAGAACCGTTTGCTGATTGAAGAGACAGGTCACGCATACGTTGTAGGATGTTAGTGGTCTCGTTCATTGCACCTTCAGCAGTTTGTGCAATAGAGATACCGTCGTTCGCGTTACGAACAGCCACATCCAGGCCACGGCTTTGTACGTTCAAGCGGTTCGAGATTTGAAGACCCGCAGCGTCATCTTTCGCGCTGTTGATTTTGAAACCTGAAGACAAACGCTCCATAGAAGTTTGTTGTGCTGAGTTTGCGTTGTTCAGGTAACGCTGAGCGGTCATCGCTGATACGTTTGTGTTTACATTCACTGCCATGGTGATTTCTCCAATTGATTTTCCGATGTAGCGGTTTCCGACGTCTCGGAAAACCAAGTAGTTCTCTCAAAGTTACTT
>NZ_JAADJW010000087.1:0-1213 GCF_010092875.1 Vibrio sp. LB10LO1 | reverse complement strand
ACTAACAAACTGCTCAAGAGGGATTCGCAACGCGTGGCATTTTTACTATGCGTTCAATTTGGCGATTAAGGTGGTATGCGGCGGCTTTGGTATTGCGTTGCTCACCCCTTAGCAGGGCGTTAGCATACAACCGGAAGCAATAAGTCAGAGGCATAATGAAAACAAAAGAATTAGTACCTATTGTTCTGGAATATCTGCGTAATAGCGATGATGTGGCAGGTATTAAAAAGCAATACAGCATTACTGAGGAAAATTGGAACCGTATTAGTGAAAAGGTGTACTCACTAAACTTAGAGCTTTCCAGAAAGAAACGACTTGAGGATCAAGTTAAACAAAATGTCTCGTGCACTGATCTTGCGACTATTGATTTGATGCTGGAAGCTATGACGTTCTTAGCATCAAAAGCATTATGCCTGCCAACAACCGTTACACTGTATCAATATGAGTTGATTAACTCGTTTAGACGCCGAGAGTACTTTGATGAAAGTACATTGATACTGTTCATCGAACAATTGGTGATGAACCCGAAAATGAGAGCACATCAAAAGCTAGGTAGGTTTCAGCATTTTGATGCTTTCAAGTCATTTTCTAGTTATATTGACTCAGCTTTAGTCTGTTACTACCGAAAGAATTACCACAGTTGTTTTTTAACATTAGCCCCTATTATTGAGGGAATTATTTTGAAGTGGCTTGGGTATCAACATGGTGAATCTAAACCAAAATTTGATGAACTAAAAAAATTCTTTAGAAATGGATATCGGCGGAACCCGTGCCCGGGTAATCCTCTGTTTTATCATATATATGCAAAAGCTTGTGATGAGATTCTATTAAACCATTTTTATTTGAACTCAGAACATGGTGTGGCTTACGGTAGCTTTAATCGACACTTAGCGTCTCATATGCTTACCGAAGAACAGTTTTCCTCTAGAGAAAACTGTATTCGACTGTTTGTATTGCTTGATACTATGACTGAGTTGTACTTGTATGAGACAGGTTGTAACGATCCAAGGTTTTATCTAAAACACGAAGAAGTTATTGGGGATTATACGATCTATTCCCAGTTAATATCTGAGGGTTCTTCAAAAGAATCATTAGAGTCAATGTTGTTGTAAAAGTATGCTAACAAAGCATTTAAGAGTGATTCGCAACGCTTGGCGGTTTCGCTTCGCTCAAGTATAGCCAAGCGCCGCTCACACCTTAATGCGGCGTTATG
>NZ_JAADJW010000086.1:0-1235 GCF_010092875.1 Vibrio sp. LB10LO1 | reverse complement strand
TGTAGTGGTTTAATGATCCCGGACACCAAGTTAGGTGGTAAAGTCTCCACCATAAATGAGGTGTTCAATGACAAAACGACAACGACGAACATTTTCGTCCGAATTTAAAATGGAAGCGGCAAGCTTAGTTCTTGACCAAGAATACTCGATACCTGAAGCTTCACGTTCAATGGATGTGGGAGAAACGGCTTTGAGACGATGGGTTGAGCAACTCAGACTCGAACGTGGTGGAAGCACACCTATGAGTAAAGCATTGACTCCTGAGCAACAGAAAATCCAAGAGTTGGAAGCCCGAATCAGTCGCTTAGAAAGAGAAAAGTCCATATTAAAAAAGGCCACCGCTCTCTTAATGTCGGACGAACTCGAACGTTCTCGTTAATTGACCAATTGAGGGAGTATGAATCGGTCAAAATGCTCTGCGAACTGTTTGGTATCGCTTCATCCTGTTACTACGCGTCTAAACAGCGCAAACCAGATGCTCAACGGATCCGACTGATTAGCCGAATTAAAGAACTCTTTAAACTGAGTCGAGGTTCAGCTGGTAGTCGAAGCCTTGTATCGATGCTGCGTTCCGAAAATATCAACGTGGGTCGATTTAAAGTGCAGAAAATAATGCATGATGCTGACTTGGTGAGCAAACAACCGGGCTCCCATAAATATAAGCATGCAAAATCAGAGCGACCAGATATTCCAAACTTGTTGAAACGAGAGTTCTCGGTGGCGGCGCCCAATAGAGTTTGGTGTGGTGACATCACTTACATATGGTCAGGTTCAAAGTGGTGTTATCTAGCTGTTGTTCTTGACCTATTCAGCCGACGCGTTGTCGGCTGGTCTTTATCAGATAGACCTGACGCTGACTTAGTTTGCAGAGCCTTAGAAATGGCTTGGGAGCAACGAGGACGGCCTAAGAATGTCATGTTCCACTCAGACCAAGGCAGTCAATACAGCAGTCGTAAATATCGTCAGAGACTTTGGCGCTATCGAATCACTCAGAGTATGAGTCGCCGTGGTAACTGCTGGGATAACGCCCCAATGGAACGGCTATTTAGAAGTTTAAAAACCGAATGGATACCCGCAACGGGGTATTTTACTCAAACTCAGGCAAGAAGAGACATCAGCCACTATCTAATGTCTTATTACAATCGGCTACGACCTCATCAAGTCAATGATGGGTTATCTCCGGTTGATGCAGAAAATCGGCTTAAATCTGTGTCCGGTATTTGTTGACCACTACA
>NZ_JAADJW010000085.1:0-1269 GCF_010092875.1 Vibrio sp. LB10LO1 | reverse complement strand
GCCCTCTGTATGCGCCATTGTAGCACGTGTGTAGCCCTACTCGTAAGGGCCATGATGACTTGACGTCGTCCCCACCTTCCTCCGGTTTATCACCGGCAGTCTCCCTGGAGTTCCCGACATTACTCGCTGGCAAACAAGGATAAGGGTTGCGCTCGTTGCGGGACTTAACCCAACATTTCACAACACGAGCTGACGACAGCCATGCAGCACCTGTCTCAGAGTTCCCGAAGGCACCAATCCATCTCTGGAAAGTTCTCTGGATGTCAAGAGTAGGTAAGGTTCTTCGCGTTGCATCGAATTAAACCACATGCTCCACCGCTTGTGCGGGCCCCCGTCAATTCATTTGAGTTTTAATCTTGCGACCGTACTCCCCAGGCGGTCTACTTAACGCGTTAGCTCCGAAAGCCACGGCTCAAGGCCACAACCTCCAAGTAGACATCGTTTACGGCGTGGACTACCAGGGTATCTAATCCTGTTTGCTCCCCACGCTTTCGCATCTGAGTGTCAGTATCTGTCCAGGGGGCCGCCTTCGCCACCGGTATTCCTTCAGATCTCTACGCATTTCACCGCTACACCTGAAATTCTACCCCCCTCTACAGTACTCTAGTCTGCCAGTTTCAAATGCAATTCCGAGGTTGAGCCCCGGGCTTTCACATCTGACTTAACAAACCACCTGCATGCGCTTTACGCCCAGTAATTCCGATTAACGCTCGCACCCTCCGTATTACCGCGGCTGCTGGCACGGAGTTAGCCGGTGCTTCTTCTGTCGCTAACGTCAAATAATGCAGCTATTAACTACACTACCTTCCTCACGACTGAAAGTGCTTTACAACCCGAAGGCCTTCTTCACACACGCGGCATGGCTGCATCAGGCTTGCGCCCATTGTGCAATATTCCCCACTGCTGCCTCCCGTAGGAGTCTGGACCGTGTCTCAGTTCCAGTGTGGCTGATCATCCTCTCAGACCAGCTAGGGATCGTCGCCTTGGTGAGCCCTTACCTCACCAACTAGCTAATCCCACCTAGGCATATCCTGACGCGAGAGGCCCGAAGGTCCCCCTCTTTGGCCCGTAGGCATTATGCGGTATTAGCCATCGTTTCCAATGGTTATCCCCCACA
This sequence comes from Vibrio sp. LB10LO1, assembly GCF_010092875.1. Classification (NCBI taxonomy): domain Bacteria; kingdom Pseudomonadati; phylum Pseudomonadota; class Gammaproteobacteria; order Vibrionales; family Vibrionaceae; genus Vibrio; species Vibrio sp. LB10LO1. The sequence continues at coordinate 152 of NZ_JAADJW010000085.1, read as the reverse complement.
TCAGGGCAATTTCCTAGGCATTACTCACCCGTCCGCCGCTCGACGCCGTTATCGTTCCCCGAAGGTTCAGATAACTCGTTTCCGCTCGACTTGCATGTGTTAGGCCTGCCGCCAGCGTTCAATCTGAGCCATGATCAAACTCTTCAATTTAA
>NZ_JAADJW010000084.1:0-1431 GCF_010092875.1 Vibrio sp. LB10LO1 | reverse complement strand
TAACTCCGATCAGTTAAGCAAATGATCAGTTGAACGATCCTTTGGTTGGTTGAAAATACCCTCAAGCATTTCATGTTTGAGGGTATTTTTATGTTGGCTCACTGGCTTATTGATGTTGATGACTTCGCTTCTCCTGATTCACTTGCGCTTTTTCAAAAAGAGCTCCCACTGGAATGGATAAATCAAGCTCTTGATGAAACGAATAAAGCCAGTATGAGAAGGCGAAAGCTACCTGCTGAGTTGGTCGTTTGGCTGCTAGTCGGTATTGGCTTGTATCGCGACAGACCTATTACTGATGTTTTGGAGAAATTAGACCTAAAACTATCTAACTCTTTAGGTGAATCCATTGCCCCAAGTGCTATCCCTCAAGCCAGAAAACGTCTCACGGCAGAGCCATTAAAAACACTATTCGCTATGACGGCTCAGCACTGGACTAAGTCCGAAGATAGCGAGGATAAATGGTTTGGTCTAAGGCTGTTTTCAGTCGATGGGACTCAATTTAGAACTCATGATAACGAAGCGCTTGCTAATCACTATCAGTACGTTAAGCACAGTAAAAATCGTCACACTGAATACCCTGTTGTTCGGCTATGCGCACTTTGCTCTCTTCGTAGTCGATTACTCCATGATGTCGCTTTTGGTCCTAGTTCAACAGGAGAGGTGAGTTACGCAAAACAGTTAATATCATCAACGATGCCTCACTCCCTCACGATCTTTGACAGATGTTATTTAAGTGCCGAGCTAATGATTAACTGGCAGCGTCAACACGACTCTAGCCACTGGATGACCCCAATAAAATCCAATACACAATATGAGGTCATTAGGCAGCTAGACAAGGAAGGACGAGATTTGATTGTCGAAATGGATGTATCACAACATGCACGTAAGCAAGATCCAAGTCTCCCGGAGAAATGGCAAGCGAGATTAGCACTGTACCCTGAACCAGAACAACCGAATCATATAAAAGGTGTACTAACTTCGCTAACCGATAGTCAATATGACCTTCAATCCCTGTTGGATGTCTACTTCGAGCGTTGGGAAGTTGAGAATAGTTATGGGGAGATAAAACACGACATGCTGGAAGATGAACTTCTTCTTCGAAGCCAGTCAGTAGAGGGGATAGAGCAAGAGGTCTGGGGAATCTTAATCGCTTATAACTTGGTTCGTGTAGAGATAAGCCGTATTGCCAAAGAGGCGAAAGTATCGCCTCTTCGGATAAGTTTTATGATGGCACTTCGAGATATTCAAGATGAACTGATGTGGTGTGCGATAGCGTCGCCTGGCTCGATCCCTAAAAAGTTGAGGGCGATGCGAGAGCGGGTGAAGCGCTACATTCTGCCAGAGCGAAAAAAACGGCCCAAATCAAGGACCGTTCGTATGAGTAAGACTCGCTATCCAGTTCGCTCCAAACACGTTAAGTGATAGGAGTTA
>NZ_JAADJW010000083.1:0-1802 GCF_010092875.1 Vibrio sp. LB10LO1 | reverse complement strand
CGGTTGATGCAGAAAATCGGCTTAAATCTGTGTCCGGTATTTGTTGACCACTACAGTAACGTACAGGAAATCAACTCAAAGAGACGCTCTAAAAGGTGTGCGAACTCAGATTGCCACTTATCGAATTAAGTACGAACAAGTAGATGACTTGTTAAGTACACCTGCTCACGTGGGCTTAGGTATGTCTGTTGCTAGAGAATTAGAATTGCTAGTTCCAGATTCAGATAGTGCTTTAAGCATAATCAACTTTCTAGAAGACAAAAAGAACATTGATTACCTAACCCAAGCTTCTTATCTTGGGTTGGAAAATGCTAGTAAAATTCAAGAGGCAGTTGAAGTCAGTAAAGAAATTCAATTGTTATCAACTTCTGGTCAAGAAATGTACCCAATAACAAGTAAGTTGATTTCAATTTTATCTCTATACCCATCATCAGTTCTAGAAACTTTAAATAGAACAGAATATTTAACTAATTTGTTCCAAGATGAAGACGCAATAGCATCTTTGAAAACTCGCATAGACAGTGATGCCATTCAACCAACTGTTTTCCGAGAAATAGCTCTTTGGGTTACTTTAGTTGCAGATCGACTCTGTGGGAACCTTGCTGATCCCATAGCTGAAAACGCACAACCAATAGTAGAAATAATCTCTAATCTTTTTGAGTCTTCTACGGATCGTAAATTGCTTAAATTGAGTCGAGCCGAACGTAGGCAACAAGAAAAAATCTTCACTCGACTTAGAATGAACGATATTGAAGAGCCTCATGAAATAATCTTTGAGCTACTTAAGTTTTATAAACCGTACTTAGATTCTGAAGATTGGGATACGCTTGTTGAGTGTAAAACCTTGCTTGGTGTTGTTCATCAAGAATTTGCAGAGCTAGACACTTAACAAAGCATTTAAGAGTGATTCCCAACGCATGGCATTTTTCATTCCATCGTTGTGCTTTGTGTTTACGGTGGTTTGGTTAAGTTTCGTGGTAGCGTTGCTCACACCTTAATGCGGCGTTATGTGCCAGTTCCGAAAGCTCAATTTGAAGTGCCTCGAAACTATCCCCTGTTAATCCCTTGGAGCTGAATACTTGCTCTAATATGCACTGAGTTTTCTACTAACTCATTGGGTGGCAGAAGTGACTGGTGAAATGACGGAAATGGCAATTTCCAGCTATCTTGGCTGGTTGTTGCTTCTAATGGGTACATATCCTTTCCTGCTTGTTGGTGTCAGTATGTTTTTCTATGACATTGAACGTAAACATGCCTTGCGGTGGTTAAACGGAATAAGCTTTCTACTAGCAGCGTTTCTTCTCTATATGCACATGCAAACAGAAGTTATCTATGGTCAAGAATTACTGGAAGCTTGGTATCGAGACAACCCAGAAGACAGACCTCAATAAAAAGCACATAACAATAAATTTAAGCAGATTCGCAACGTTTGGCATTTTTGGTTTGAATTGGCTTAAGTGTCTACGGCACAATGCTTTAGGTTCAGTGGTGGCGTTGCTCACTACTTAATTTGGCGTTATGTTGTTCCCACTAGCTGTAACTTTCGGGTAGTAGGGAATTTCCTGAATTATCAGCAAGGTAGACCAGAGCATCAATCACTCTAAGCGGTGATAACACGTTGTCTTTATCGCAGTCATCTAGTTCAAATGTAAGGTAAATGAGGTCGCGCTCTACCTTTAGAAATAGGTTTCCTTGAGGTGGTCTTTCTTGCGTTAAAGCGAACTCTCCGATTCCGAGAAAGTGTGAATGTAGTGGTCAACAAATACCGGACACAGATTTAAGCCGATTTTCTGCATCAACCG
>NZ_JAADJW010000082.1:0-1892 GCF_010092875.1 Vibrio sp. LB10LO1 | reverse complement strand
TGGTGCGCCGAGCATGGCGTTGATCTAGGAGGTGAAAGTCCTCTACGGGCTCAGTCGAGCGAGAACCGTTAGTCTATGCAAGGGTGTTCACCGTGAGGTGAAATCTGAAGGAAGCAAATGGCAAAACTTGGTTGTGACGAACAGAAATCTGATAGTAGGTCACTACAACTTGGGCAACCTAGCCATAGATAGAATAGCCCAATGCCTCGACGGGAAGTGTGTAGTGATAAATCAGGCACGGCCAAGGGAAAGAGCAACGTCTTACCTCGGGAGATCTTATTGTTTGTCTCGATAGAGACTAATGCAGCAGTGATGTTGTGTGACGGGCAATAAGAAGTCAGCAGAGGGCATAGTACCTTGAGACAGTACAACTTAAGGGAAGGCCTGAACTGAATATATCAAGAAGTAGTCACTAGACACTCAATCATGTGGAGTCATAGCAAGATGGACATCATCTCTACGTCCCAATGGGCGATACCGCAAGTAAAGCGCATGGTCACGAAGAATGACAAGCATGGTCGGCGTAGACAGGAGGACGAGTCTTGGTGACCTCAACTTCGTTGATGGAACAAATCTGTTCCTCAACCAACTTGAATCAAGCTCTAAGAAGAGTGAAGAAGAACAAGGGATGTGCAGGTGTCGATAAACTCGACATAGATGCAACTATCTTTAAGCTTCGACAAGCTTCAAACGGGCAAGCGCTTCGCCAGAGTCTTCTGGATGGCAGCTACCAACCTCAGCCAGTCCTTAGTGTAGAAATCCCCAAACCTAATGATGGCGTCAGGCAACTAGGTATCCCCACAGTGCTCGATAGAGTTGTCCAACAGGCAATCACTTCAGTGCTGTCAGATGTCTATGAAGCTAAGTTCTCCAATAGCAGTTACGGATTTAGACCGAACCGCAGTGCACATCATGCGCTAGCGGCAGCGAGTCGCTACATCCGAGAGGGGCGAGGTTATGTGGTAGATATCGACCTAGCGAAATACTTCGATACCGTTAATCACGATAGACTGATGCACAAACTGTCACAGGATATTGCGGATAAACGGGTGCTGAAGCTCATCAGGTCATATCTACAGGCAGGCATAATGCGAAACGGGTTAGTCGAACAGAGACAACGAGGGACCCCCCAGGGTGGACCATTATCTCCGTTGCTCTCCAATATCGTGTTAGATGAACTGGATAAAGAGTTAGAGCGTAGAGGACATAAGTTCTGCCGATATGCAGACGACTGCCAAATCTACGTTTGTAGTGAGGAAGCCGCTCATCGAGTCAAAGAGTCGATAACGGAGTTCTTGGAGCAAAAGCTGAAACTCACGGTAAACCGAGAGAAAAGTGCAGCAACAAGAGTGACAGAGCGAACTTACCTAAGCCACCGCTTCGGGATAGATGGGACAATCCATATATCGAAGCCAGCGCAAACTCAAATGAAGACGCGAGTGCGGCAGATAACGAAGCGAAACCGAGGTCGAGAGTTAAAGGTGATAATCGCCGAGTTAACTCAATACCTAAGAGGTTGGCAAGACTACTTCAAACTCGCCATACGGAAGAGCAGCATGAAGCGCTTGGACGAATGGATACGGCGACGGCTAAGATGCTATCGACTTAAGCAACGCAAACACAGATACGGCATAGCGACATGGTTACAGCGACAAGGTGTAACAGAGCGTAATGCGTGGAAGTTAGCGATGTCAGATAAAGGTTGGTGGCGGCTAGCATTAACGCCCCAGACAAATCACGCTATGCCAACAAAATGGTTCGAGGAGTTGGGTCTGTACTCGTTGCGAGATGGGTATGAGTCACTAAAAGTATATTCGGAACCGCCGTATGCGACCCACGCTTGTACGGTGGTGTGAGAGGACGGAGGCCGTGAGGCCTCCTCCTACTCGATT
>NZ_JAADJW010000081.1:0-1946 GCF_010092875.1 Vibrio sp. LB10LO1 | reverse complement strand
AGCATGGATGGTGTTCAACAAGCTAACTCTGGTCACCCAGGTGCACCTATGGGTATGGCTGATATCGCTGAAGTTCTTTGGCGTTCTCACCTAAACCACAACCCATCAAACCCAGAGTGGGCTGACCGCGACCGTTTCGTACTGTCTAACGGCCACGGCTCTATGCTTATCTACTCTCTACTGCACCTTGCAGGCTACGAGCTATCTATCGACGATCTTAAGAACTTCCGTCAGCTTCACTCTAAGACTCCTGGTCACCCAGAGTACGGCTACGCACCAGGTATCGAGACAACAACGGGTCCTCTAGGTCAAGGCATCACTAACGCTGTTGGTATGGCGATGGCTGAGAAAGCACTTGCGGCTCAGTTCAACAAAGAAGGCCACGACATCGTTGACCACTTCACTTACGTATTCATGGGTGATGGCTGTCTGATGGAAGGTATCTCGCACGAGGCATGTTCTCTTGCAGGCACACTAGGCCTTGGCAAACTGATCGCATTCTGGGATGACAACGGCATCTCTATCGACGGTCACGTTGAAGGTTGGTTCTCTGACGATACACCTAAGCGTTTTGAATCTTACGGCTGGCACGTAATCCCTGCTGTAGATGGTCACGACTCTGAAGCGATCAACGCAGCAATCGAAGCGGCAAAAGCAGATCCACGCCCTACACTTATCTGTACTAAAACTATCATCGGTTTTGGTTCTCCAAACAAATCTGGTTCACACGACTGTCACGGTGCGCCACTAGGTGCGGAAGAAATTGCAGCGACACGTAAAGAACTAGGTTGGGAGCACGGTCCTTTTGAAATTCCGCAGGAAGTCTACGCAGAGTGGTCAGCGAAAGAAGCAGGCGCAGCTAAGGAAGCAGCGTGGGACGAGAAATTTGCAGCTTATGAAGCAGCGTACCCTGAGCTGGCAGCTGAATTCAAACGCCGCGTAAACGGTGATCTACCAGCTGAGTGGGAAGAGAAAGCAAACCAAATCATTGCTGACCTTCAAGCAAACCCAGCAAACATCGCATCACGTAAAGCATCTCAAAACGCACTAGAAGCGTTTGGTCAAATGCTTCCAGAATTCATGGGCGGCTCTGCTGACCTAGCGCCTTCTAACCTAACTATGTGGTCTGGTTCTAAGTCTCTAGAAGCGAACGACTTCTCTGGTAACTACATCCACTACGGTGTACGTGAATTCGGTATGACAGCAATCATGAACGGGATCGCGCTACACGGCGGTTTTGTTCCTTACGGCGCAACATTCCTAATGTTCATGGAATACGCACGTAACGCTATGCGTATGGCTGCTCTGATGAAGATTCAGAACATCCAAGTTTACACGCACGACTCTATCGGTCTTGGCGAAGATGGCCCAACTCACCAACCTGTTGAGCAAATCGCGTCTCTACGTCTGACTCCAAACATGAGCACATGGCGTCCATGTGACCAAGTTGAGTCTGCAGTAGCTTGGAAACTAGCAATTGAACGGAAAGATGGTCCATCAGCACTTATCTTCTCTCGTCAAAACCTAGCACAACAAGAGCGTACGGCTGAGCAAGTTGCAGACATCGCAAAAGGTGGCTACATCCTGAAAGACAGCGATGGTAAGCCTGAGCTAATCCTAATCGCGACTGGTTCAGAAGTTGAGCTAGCTGTGAAAGCTGCAGAACAACTAACCGCTGAAGGTAAGAAAGTACGCGTGGTTTCAATGCCAGCTACTGATACTTTCGACAAGCAAGACGCAGCTTACCGTGAATCGGTACTGCCATCAGACGTAACGGCACGTATCGCTGTAGAAGCTGGCATTGCTGACTTCTGGTACAAGTACGTTGGCTTCGACGGTCGCATCATCGGTATGACAACATTCGGTGAGTCTGCACCAGCTGATCAACTGTTCGAAATGTTTGGTTTCACTGTAGAAAACGTAGTGAACACAGCAAAAGAACTGCT
>NZ_JAADJW010000080.1:0-1980 GCF_010092875.1 Vibrio sp. LB10LO1 | reverse complement strand
ACTAACAAACTGCTCAAGAGGGATTCGCAACGCGTGGCATTTTTACTATGCGTTGAATTTAGTGATTAAGGTGGTATGCGGCGGCTTCGGTATTGCGTTGCTCACCCCTTAGCAGGGCGTTAGCTAAATAAAATAATAATGAGGTAACTATGGGTTGGAAAGGTACAGTTAGATCTATTAATGCAGCTGCAAAGCGCGCAGATCGAAACGCAAAAAAACGTCAACGTGAAATTGAAAAAAAGCAAAAGCAGTATGCGAAAATGCAAGAACTGGAGCAAGCTGCGTATGAAGTCGACGTTTTTGAAAATCATATAGAAATTGTTCAGTCCATGCACAAAGAGTGTAGAGATGAAATTAACTGGCATCAAATTTCTTTGTCTAACGAGCCTATAAAACCAGTGTTTTCAAATGTGTTAGAGCAAAAAGCAACGCAGCTAAAAGAAGCATACAAACCTAGCTTCATTGACAAATTGTTTAAGCGAGTCGATTCAAAGCTTTCAGCTTTAAATCTTGCTATAGAATCAGCTAAACAAAAAGACAGTAATAACTATGAAGCTTCACTCAAAACTTGGGAACAGGAGTGTGAAGATTGGGCGGATAGCGTCGAACAGGCAAAGAAAGTATTAGCGGGCTCTCCTAAAGCCAAAATCGAAGTGATTAAAGAAATGAGCCCTTTTAGTGAGATTGATGCGTTGGGTTCAAGTCTTCACTTGTCCATCTCTGATACATCGTTAGTAACTGTGAATGTACACATTCATGGTGAAGATATCATTCCTAGCGAACAAAAGAGCCTGTTAAAGAGCGGCAAGTTGTCGGTCAAAAAAATGCCTGTAGGCAAGTTCAACGAAATCTATCAGGATTATGTTTGTAGCTCAGTCCTGCGAGTTGCACGTGAGCTGTTTGCAATATTGCCCGATGAATTTGTGGTAATAAATGCAACCGACAAATTGCTTAATAAAGCAACGGGACACTTGGAAGAATCAAATGTTCTTTCGGTGTATATCTCTAGGGCTACGTTAGGTGGGACTAACATGGAAACAATAGACCCTTCCGACTGCATGAAAAACTTTATTCATAATATGTCTTTCAAAAAGACCAAAGGCTTTGAGGCTGTCGAAACAGTGGACGTTGAAGCTGTAGCGTAACTTATTTAGCTAACAAACAATTTAAGAGTGATTCAGCACGCTCGGCATTTTTGGTTTGGGTCTAGTTTAGTGATTACGGCGTCCAATTTGAGTGTTGTGGTAGCGTGCTTCACACCTTAATTGGGCGTTAGTCGCCAGAAAAAGCTAGTAATTAAAATCATGTTTCTAAGCTCAGAATTTGGCGGATGATCGTTTGATACGCAGACGCGTCGTCGATGGTCAAAACTCTGCTTCAACTGTTTCAAGTCCCAAGTTTTGTAAATGTCCTAGCGGTTGTTTTGTTCTTTGGTGCTGACAGAGTAGGGCGATCGAGAGTCTGTTTTTGGTTGCAACTCCGCTCGGTGAGTTTGTCGGCACAAAAGCCGATTTACTCGCTGAAATGACGTTTTCTCTGGTGTTGTAAATTCCACGTGGTTTCAGTGACTTTATTGAAAGTCCGCACTGTGAGATTGGTTTTGCAAAAGCGTTTTTTGGTGTTGTCAGTCCGTTTTCTACGGTGCTGTTTGTTCCAAGTGGTTTCATTGAGTAGCCGCTTTGAAACTACGCCTGACTTAAGTGCATCAAAGCACATAAAGTTTGTTGTTCGCAAAGTTTAGTTTGGCTTAAAATTGTCGCTCGGTGCCTCGCGACTAACAAACTGCTCAAGAGGGATTCGCAACGCGTGGCATTTTCACTATGCGTTGAATTTAGTGATTAAGGTGGTTTGCGGCGGCTTCGGTATTGCGTTGCTCACCCCTTAGCAGGGCGTTATACCGCAATCAATCATCTAACCTTTTCATAGCTTTACGGTAAACATCGCTACGTTCGCGTTTTCCGACTGCTAAGACGGTTACAA
>NZ_JAADJW010000079.1:0-2110 GCF_010092875.1 Vibrio sp. LB10LO1 | reverse complement strand
GATTCTTAGTCTCGCTGGAGCTCGCTAGAATGACATATTTCTTTTATTTAATAGTGACTTAAAGTAACTGCAATAAGGAGTCCTTTCTAAGATATCGTACTTGCTGAAAGTAGATTCTTAGTCTCGCTGGAGCTCGTTAGAATGACGGGTTTCTTTTATTTAATAGTAAGTTAAATTAACTGTCATTCTGAACAGCGAGGGACGAGCGTGATTCAGAATCTACTCACCGAGTGCTCCGAGTTTGAAGTAAGCTAACTTTGCTGGTGGGCCACAATAGGAAACAACTCATTAAGGAGAATGAACCATCGACAAAACACCTTGCGTTTACATCCTAACTTCAAAAAATAACTCAGTTCTCTACATTGGTGTTACTAGTCGACTGCCCCAAAGAATATGGCAGCATAAAAATGGAGTCGTTGAGGGTTTTACCAAGAAGTATCACGTTCATAAGCTCGTTTACTTTGAACTGTTCGAAGACATGGCTTTAGCCATAAACAGAGAAAAGCAGCTGAAACAATGGAAGCGTGAATGGAAGTTAGATTTAGTGAGAGAATCTAACCCTGACTTTCTCGATTTATCCAATGAGTTTTAGTAAAAATCATCCCTACCTTTCAACGCCTTCAACTCAACCACATCGGCTTTTTGAGTTGGTGCAGACTCCCCTTGTAATGCCTCTCTGAATTTCACGACCTGTTTCTGCAATTCATTCATTAATACGACATTTGTGTGGTTGGGGTTTTTGCAGTTATGAATGACTCTATCTATGTGACTTTGCTGTGCCCACAGTCGAGGTTGCATCCGTTCTGAGGCGCCTTCAATCATTTCTTTCGCCATATCATGACGAAACTGTTCAAAGGCTTCGGGATCGCGTTCTGCCATTTTTACCATTTCATCGAATGAGGGCAAAACTTGCGGTTTGTGGGTGCTTGGCATAACTATCTCCAAATCCATTGGATCTTGCTCCTAGTTACTAAAAGCTTAATCCATGTAGAAGCGGAGATAGAAGGAATGACAGTATCGTCTCACTAATAAGAGTGCATGTTCATAACAAAGTGGGAGTGAGTCGAGATATTAGGCTTGAATACGGTACACGCAGCGGCGTTGACCACTGATGATGTGCTCGGCGCGTTCGATTTTGGTTTCATTGCCGAGAAGCGATTGGAAGACGTTGAGTTCAGATTGGCACAAACTTGGGCAGCGAGTCGCGGCTTTGCAGATAGGGCAGTGGTTTTCTATCAGAATAAACCCATGCTCATCTTGTTCCAGTTCGGCCATGTAGCCTTCTTGCTCACGCAGGGTAACCAGTGTCTGTAACTTGCTCTCTAGCGAGTCGCACTGCTCAAGATGTTGTTGGTAGCTTTGTAGGGTGAGCTTCTCGCGCTCGGACGTGACTTTCTCCAATCCGTCTTTACCGAAGATATGCTCTACGGCCTCAATAAATTGAATGGTCAGTTCACCGTGGCGATCAGCAAACTGCTCATGACCTTTTTGTGTCAGAGACCAATGACGAGTTGGGCGACCAACTTTGACTTTTACATCATGAATCGACAGGACGCCGTCATCTTCTAAACCTTGCAGATGCTGACGCGCACCCATGGTTGTCATACCCAGTTCAGAAGAGAGTTGTTTCGCAGTGACAGAGCCATCACGCTTAACGATTTGCAAAATCCTATCTACGGTCTTCATATACCCACCATTTATACGTCAGTACATATTATGCTCGATAGGGTTAGTAAAGAAAAGTGTTGACTTAATTTGTGTGTGGATTTGTTGGGTCTATGCTCATGCGAACAAATATATATCGCCATTCTGAACAGCGAGGAACGAGCGTGATTCAGAATCTATTGTCTGTTTGTGCTGTGGTTTAAGGTGAGTAGGAAAGAATAAGGGGTTGCTGTGACTAGATCCTTAGTCTCGCTTGAGCTCGCTAGGATGACGAACTCTTTTGGCTTATAGCTTGATAAAGTAATCGTCATTCTGAACAACGAGGGACGAGGTGATTCAGAATCTATTGTTCGTTTGTGCTGTGGTTTAAGGTGAGTAGGAAAGAATAAGGGGTTGCTGTGACTAGATCCTTAGTCTCGCTTGAGCTCGCTAGGATGACGAACTC
>NZ_JAADJW010000007.1:0-192165 GCF_010092875.1 Vibrio sp. LB10LO1 | reverse complement strand
ATTTAGAAAGTGTTTAAGTACGTTCATTTGTTTACCTTTTGAAAGCTGTTTAATTTGATTGATTAGCTATTGCCTAGTACGTTTCCGGATTTCTTAATGTTGCTTTCCATATCACCCCAAGCCTTTTCTAGTGATTCCAGGAAGCCACCTTCATCGAAGATGTAAAAAAGTGCAGAAGACATTGCGACACCGATAATTGCGTATTCGATTGCTGTAATACCATCTTCGTTATTTAGAAAGTGTTTAAGTACGTTCATTTATTTGCCTTTTGAAAGTTGTTTAATTTGATTGATTAGCTGCTGCCTAGTACTTTGCCAGAGTTCTTGATGTTCTTTTCCATCGTTCCCCAAGCATCTTCTAGAGACTCTAGGAAGCCGCCTTCATCAAAGATGTAAAAAAGTGCAGAAGACATGGCGACACCGATAATTGCGTATTCGATTGCTGTAATACCATCTTCGTTATTTAGAAAGTGTTTAAGTACGTTCATTTATTTGCCTTTTGAAAGTTGTTTAATTTGATTAATTAGCTGCTGCCTAGTACTTTGCCAGAGTTCTTGATGTTCTTTTCCATCGTTCCCCAAGCATCTTCTAGAGACTCTAGGAAGCCGCCTTCATCAAAGATGTAAAAAAGTGCAGAAGACATGGCGACACCGATAATTGCGTACTCGATTGCAGTAATACCATCTTCATTAGAAAGGAAGTTCTTTAGTGTTTTGTTCATTGTGTTTCTCATTGCATAATTTATTTAAAGTTTCTCGCTGTGCTTTTAAGTAGCTACAGCTCGTTAAGACCATTTCAATATGACCATTATCGAATCAATACTCCACGTTATTAACAAAATTTGGCTTCTAATAAGAAAACTTCGTCTAAATCTAGAATGAATAATCTGCCTAAAGTAAATGAATAGTGTGATTTGTACTCATGTATCGGTGCGAAGATATATCAGGTAAAAACACGGAACTCAGTTTGGTTTTTTTAGTCTTTTTTATAAAAATGCGTCATTAATTCGATTTGTTAATCATTGTTAATTTATATTTATCCGTTTCTTGGTTGGATATCACGAAAATCTTATGTAGCATCCTTTTTAAAATTTAAGGCAATGACAATTAATTAGTCCTTTTGCTTTGGTAATCATTAATGGTTAACACTGAACCGTGGTACTTGTTTCAAGTTACATTGAGAGGGGGATAGACATGATTAACGTTGTGATTGTTGAGGTTTTAACCAGTTTAGGTGATGAAACCCAGTAATGACTGGGCATGAGAGTGTGGAGTGTAGCGGCTTCTTCTGCTCAGCCTTCATGGTTTATACATGTGAGGTTTGAGATTAATAGTTAGAAGTGAGGAGAGGACAAACTTATCGGATATCTCTAATTTCAACTAGAACACGAGTGATGGATGCCCAGTATTTAAGCAAATCTAATAAATGTATTACAACAGCATAAGCAAAAAAGCTAACAACGAGTACGAGTATGTACTCATATAGTTTATTTCGAAACAAAATAGACCCCAGTTATTGGTTTTTAATTTTTGTGCCTGATTAAGTTAACATCAAAAAAAGATTATTTGAATGTTGATAACATGAATAATTAACAATTAATGTTATTAGTGTAAGTCTAATCTTGGTTTGAGACTAATATATGAAGCAGTAATTTCGAACTGAGTTCTGGTTAAGGGACGATATGAAAAAACAAATCACCAGTCTTGCATTTTCGTGTGATGGTATTACTTCAGTGGAATACGCCATTATTGGCGTTTGTATGTCGGTATCACTGTTATATATATTAGATAGCTCGAGTTTTATACAAACATTGAACGAAACTTGGATTGATATGGCAAGAAGTGTTAATAGCTCTCTGAATGGATAAGAAATGAACAATGGTTATTATAAATTCATTAATACTCACATTGCTTCTAGTCATCTCGTATGAAGATGTCAAACACAGAAAAATATACAATAAAAGAGTTGTTCTTTTGTTGTTGCTACTGTCTGTTAAGTATCTTTACGAGCTGTTTCTTGGTGGTGAAGAATTCCAAATATCTGGGTATGAGTTTTCTATCTATATAGCGATATCTTTATTTTTCTTTGCTTTAGGTGCATTTAGGTTGCTAGGCATGGGTGATGTAAAACTGATAATGATTATGCTCATTTTTATTGAGTTTAGTGATTATAAATTGTTTTTATTTCACATGACGCTTATTGGCGGAGGGCTTGCCGTGCTTCAGTTAAAAATCCTTAATCACTATTTTGATAGATTCGGCTTTTCTTCGAATGGAGTTCCTTACGCGATTCCGATCATTGCATCTTACGTCATACATTCAAATACACTTTTTTTATAAAGGCAAAGCATGAGATTTCAAACTATTGGTTTACTTGCCCTCTTTATCATCGGGATGGGGGCTGTTGGTATCTACAAATCAGAAGATTTAAGCAGGATATCAAATCATGAAGAAACCGAAAACGCAGAACCACAAAACGTCCAGAAGACGGTGCTTGCTTTGGCCGTTAGGAACGCTTCTAAGGCGGGAACGTTGGTGTCACGTGATTCTTTCGAGCTTCTACCTGCGACCTTTAGCCCGGAAGATGAAGGCTTATACATCACTGAAGGTGAAGAAGAGCTGCTTAAGCCGGAGATTTTTATTTTAAAGCACAAGATGGATGCTGGACAGTTTATCTCCTTGGGTGACCTTGAAAGTCTAAAAAGTAAAAACTTCACGGATATGGTGCTGAGAGTGGATAGAAGCTCAATCGAAAACTTCACTTCAGATTTCTATGACGTTTACTGGCACTTTAATAACTCTGGTCGAGATAAAAACTCCAGAAAAGTGAAATTATTTTCGAAGAATGTATTTATTCGACCACTAAATCAATCGCAAGAAGGGGAGCAAAACGCAGTGCCTCATAACAGCGATCATGAAAATCTTAGCCCGGTTGTATTTTCGGTCAATGACGATGTGGTAGAGCGTTATTTGCAAGCCGATCAGTTAGGCTACTTCAAGATAGTCAACGTGACACAAAAGAGTATCAATCTAGAAAACTATTCAACATTAGAAGTTGATTCATCTAAGGAAATTCAAGCAAATGATATTAGTTCGAGCTACAAATACGATGTCAACTTTATTAAATAGAAAAATCGTTCTCGGCTTTGTTTTGTGCTTAGCGTCTTTATATGTACAGGCCGACACGTTTATTACTATGTCTGTTAATGAAACTAGGCATCTGTCCCTTTCATATGTCCCTAAAGATATCGTTGTTGGATCGGACAAGATCGTTGATGTCACACTGACGGATAGTAATAACTTGTATCTTATTGCACATGAAGCGGGGAAGACCAAGGTCATTGTAAAGGGAGAAGAAGAAACGACTGAGTATGTCATTCAGGTACGTGACACTGACCAAGATACCGAAAACCTCAATAAATATCTTGATTCAGCAGGCTTCAAGGACATAGAAGCGGTCAAAGTCGCGGAGAAAATTTATATCAATGGCGCTGTTAAAGACAAAGTCGAAAAGCGAGAGCTTAATGAACTGATCAGGAGTGCAATTTCAAGCTATTACGTTGACAACACGACGATCACTGAAAACCGCCAAGTGCGAATTAAACTCACTATGGCCGAGGTGTCAAAGAGTATTGACGATGATCTTGGCATCCAGTGGAGTGCTGGCTGGAGTAAAATAGATGGTGTGACGAGTGAAATGCTCAACGCCACGATAGGAATTTTATCTCGCAATAACTTAGCCACGGTACTTACAAGGCCTTCAATCATCGTCACGAACGATTCAACTGCAACATTCGAAGCAGGGGGCGAAATCCCCGTCTTGACTTACGATGATGAAAACGTTGACGTTGAATTTAAAGAGTACGGAATCAAGTTAGAGTTTAAACCAGAGATCAAACGAGATCAGAGTATTGACCTAAGAGCGAATATTTCATCATCACAAATTGCTGGTTTTATCAACTTAGCAGGTAATGACACTCCACAGCTCAACACTCGGAGTGTGAATACAGAGCTCAACGTTAATGACGGGGATATTTTCGTTCTTGCAGGATTGATTGATAACAGTCAGACGCAAGCCGTGTCAAAAGTTCCATTCTTAGGTTACTTACCCGTTATTGGTGCGCTATTTACGTCTGAGAACTTTCAATCTAATAAAACTGAGTTAATGGTCTTTGCAGAAGTTAACTTTGTAGAAAACAGTATAGAACAGCCAAAACTACCAAAGGTAAATATAAAGTCCTCCCTTTCTATATTCACTAATATAGATGGTGGTGATGACGTGCCTGAAGTAAAGGATATTATTAAACATGCTCAATATCATTATGAAAACTAAATTTAAATACATCTTTTTGATAGGGATGGTGACACTCTTTTCTGGGTGTAGCAGTGCACTAAAAGATGATTACGTTTATATCGTCCATGAAATATCTGAAGGAAATAATATTCAATATATTCTTCCTTTTTCAAAGGCGATCAACCAAGAAATAAAGAACGAAAGTGTTTCTTGGATTCATGGAATTAACGTCTATCATACAGATAATTTGTCTAGGGAGCGCCTATATCAATTAAAAATTGATATGGAAAACATCTACGACTTCTCGCCGAATTTTATTGATATCGGAAACTACGATGATAAGCAACTTCTGCTGTGGGAAGTACATGTAAGTGATACGCGACTGGTTAATTGTCAAGTTTGGGAAGTCCCTACATATGGACATTTCTCAATGTCTGATAGTGAACTCGATAACTTTGCCAATGAAACGGCCTGTTCTTCATTAGAGCTGTGGTAATTTAAATGATTTTAGAGAAATTAAAACGAGCAAGTAAAAGCCAGACTAGCGTAAAGGGTAAAGCTTTTTCACCTTACATGATCATTGTTATCTCTAATAACAATGAGATCATGCAACGTGTTCAGAACTATTTTTCTGCTTACAATGTTGAAATCATCGATTATCAAGACGATATCGAATCATTAGAGAACGTATTCAACCTACACTTTAAATCAAAGATTTATGTCATTAGTGATGAAGATACATTAAGAGAAAAGGAAGGGCTTGCTAAATTTGTAGAAGTCACTAAAGGCCGAGTGGGGACACTCATTTATGGTGATCGTGAAGATCTGGATTATTACTGGTTCATCAAATCAGAAGGTATCAGTGAATACACCAGTTATTCTGATATGTCCAAGCAAGTGTTTAATATGATTTTGTGGTTTTTCGGAATTGTAAAATCAAACAGCAGCCACTGGTTTTTGCTTTCTGACACGACCCAACTTCATGGTGATAAGGTCTTACACTACGTATACGATAATTTACGTGACTACGTAAGAAAAAGACCAAGCTTGAATACCTTATTTATCAACTTGGATGTTTTCAGCATCTCTTTAGACGCGCGTATTGGTAAAAAAGCAGACCCTAAGATCATTAATATGTTGATCAATGGAGAGAACGTCGATGCGAAAGCGGCCGAAGAATACATCATTAAGGTTGATGAAAATTTTTCTTATTTCTCGATTGATGTTTTGCATCACACCACATTGCATTCGATCGACAAAATTGCTGAACAGTTGATGAATTTTTTCAATATTTTTGACGGTGAGTTTTCTTACATATTTATTTATGTTCCTTTTTACTTTACCAAAATTGAGCTCTATCAACAGCTGATTAATAAATCTGATAACGTAACTATGGTGACAGATGCCTCTCTAGAGTCGGTATATATGCTTAAGTATCTTATTGAGCAAGAAATAAAAGGCAAAGATACGAATGTTAAAACGTTTCAGATTAAGTCGAATAAAGAAAGTCGTTATTTATTAGATAAGAGTAGTATTTATAAAAAAACAGGCCAAAGAATTACTTATAATTTTAACCCTGATAGTAAGAACCGCTTTTTTAAGAATAAAGATAGTAAGAACGAAATTATCACTAGGTTGGTGAAGAATGATTGATTCAAAAATATTTATGCTCTGCCGAAAGTTTGTTTTAGATAATATCGATATTACAGATATTCAACATGAAGACGACGGCATTAAAAGTAGCACCATCTACAACACAGTGAATGAATTTCTTTCAAGTTCTTCATTCATTCTAACTGAGTCAGATCGTCAGAAGCTAACAAAAGAAGTCAAAGATGACATATTTGGCTATGGACCTCTAGAAGATCTGCTTGGTGACAACACCATCAGTGACATTATGGTTAACAGCTTAACGGAGACGTTTGTAGAACGTAACGGCAAAATTAGTCGTGCTTACGATGTGGTTTTTCAGAACGAAGAGCAGGTCTTACGTATAGCGAAAAAAATCGTATCTCCTATTGGTCGACGTATTGATGAAAGTTCACCCATGGTGGACGCACGCTTGCCGGATGGGAGCCGTGTAAACATCATTGTTCCACCCATTGCTCTAGATGGCTGTAGTATCTCGATTCGTAAGTTTCGTGAAGATAAGCTCGATATTGTTGACTTAGTTCGATACGAGTCGATGACTGAGGAGATGGCGCTTTATTTGAGTGTAATGGTTCGCTCTGCGGCAAACATCATCATTTCTGGTGGTACTGGCTCGGGTAAAACGACATTGCTTAACGCTTGTTCCAACGAAATCAACGAGGGTCATCGTGTCGTGACCATTGAAGATGCTGCTGAGCTCCAATTGCAACATGAGCACGTTGTTCGTCTTGAATCTCGTCCTGCGAGTAGTGAAGAGTCGGGGGAGGTTTCAATACGTTCTCTTGTTATTAACTCTCTACGTATGCGCCCAGACCGAATTATTGTAGGTGAGTGTCGTGGTGACGAGGCTTTCGAGATGCTTCAAGCGATGAACACTGGTCACGATGGCTCGATGTCGACCATTCACTCGAATAACCCCAAAGATGCGCTAATTCGTTTGGAAAGCATGATTATGATGACGGCAAGTAACTTGTCTCCAGAATCTATCAAAAAGCAGATAAGCCAAGCGGTAGACATCATCATTCAAACCAGCCGTCTTATCGATGGTCGACGGAAAATCACTCATATTACGGAAGTAGGTAACTTTGATGGCGGTGTTATAGCAACGCAAGACCTATTCGTTTATGACCACAAAAAAGATGATCACGTAAACGAGGTCAAATCCACTTTGCTAGAGCGAAAAGTTAAGGCTGCGGGCTTGGAAAATGAACTCGCGTTGGTATTTACTGATGTTTAATCGAAGCAACAAGATAGACGAGTATATTGAAGACGCTGAGCTTCCTGAGCTAGAGGAAGCCAGTAAGTTTGATGAAGTCAAAAAAGAGATCAACGATTTCTATATTAAGTACTTGAGTCAGAACATCCTGGTTATCTTCTTTGAAATCTATGGGCTAGGTGCTTTCGTTTTGCATTGTGGCGTTATCTTGTTTTACGTCGCTTTTATGATCTTCGTAAGTGAGACGTTTGATTTATCTTATTTCATCACACTGATTCTCGTGGGTGTTGTGATAACGATTGGTAGTTTGCTGATTTTGAAAGAGTACCATTTGAAGCTTAGTAACTACTTCGAAGATAAGTTTGCCTTTTCACTCCGGATGATCAGCAGGAACTTGTTGTCTGGTAAGACAATTATTTCAGCAATTGAATCAGCGTCACGCCACACGGTTGGTAAGATTCGAATCGAGTTTGAACGAATCATCAAACAGGTGCATGCAGGAAACACACTGGAAGAAGCGTTGATTGCAGGTGAAAAAATCTATCCCTACAAAGGGTATGCGGTATTCAGTGCAAACGTTCAAATGAGCCTAAAACGTGGTGGCAGCATTAAAGACTCTTTAAACGAACTTGCCCAAGATCTTGTTGCTTCTCAGGTTATTCGTAAGAAGACATTGGCGTTGACATCTGAGTCACGAGGGGCAGCAAAGATATTGGTTGTGTTACCTTTTTTGATGCTCTTTGTTCTCAAGAGCTTTGCAGTTGAAAACTATGAGTATTTGATTAGCGAACAATACGGTAAGTACATACTTATCTATGTGGTTACAAGTGTAAGTATTGGCTTTGTTTTAATTAAACGAATGATTGACAGTGTAGCGCTATGATTATTGCCATCAGTATTCTACTTTTCTTACTTGGTTCAATTGTTTTTATACTTAATAGTAAAAGTATGAAAGAAGAACAAGAATATGTAGATAACTTTAAGTTTATGATTTCTGACCATGATAGTAAGCAAGAATACTATAATATATTTAACCAAATCTCTGAGCAGAAAAAGATTTTAGATGATTTTTTATATTCACTGATTACAAAGTACCTATCTGAAAATGAAATTTATACAATGCTACCTTCTGGTGGTTTGGTTAAGAAAAAAGATAAGACTAATTTTTTTATTATTTATTTTCTAGAAGCAATACTAGGTTTGGCTATTGTTTACTACCTGAATGAAGACAAAATGAAAATGTTGGCTTTTATGGTAGTTTTTATAATAGTTAATAATATTGTGATAAAGATGATCTTTAGAACATTTTTTATTAACGAAGAACGACGTCGAATTAAGACTAACTTCACTTACTTCTTGGATCTATTAGCAACAGCGACAAAATCTGGTATGACGGTGGAGTTGGGTCTCATTGCTGTGTCTGAGTATATCGGAAACATGTCATCTTCACTGGCAAACTACATCAAGATCTACTCGAATGATATTTCGAACAATGGCTTTAGCATTGCGGGGGAAAGCCTACGTAAAAACTTGGATTTACAAGAGGTTAAAGACTTTACTGCGGTACTCGAAAACGCGGTAGAAAGCGGTGCGGCAGTGACTGACGCTTTACGCGTTTTGTCAAAGGAGACCCGAGATTTTCACTTTATTGAAACCGAAGAAAAGATAGGTAAGGTAAACGCGAAAATGGGTATCCCACTTATTGTTTTCATTATGTTCCCTATTATCGTCGAAATCATCGCCCCAGGCGTCCTGAACCTAGTGAGTAAGATGTAATGAAAAAACGATTATCTACTTCAATGCTTTGTCTCGCTTTATTTGGGTGTCAGTCGACAGGCCAAGACTATGAAAGTGCAGAGCTTGCATTCAACTTAGAAAGCTATGACAAAGTGATCGCACAACTATCGGAGAAGAAGAAGCTCAGTGACAGAGAGAACTTCCTGTTGGCTTACTCGTTCTATAAAAATGGCAATGGAGACAGAGCTATTTATGTCTTGAGTACCAAAGAAATACTTAATTATGACGATTTATATTTGTTATCAGTGATTTACCTAGAAAACGGTGATACCGAACGCTCTAGAAGTTATCTTGATGACATAAAAAAGACTCAGGGATACTCAGGAAACAATAAGCTAGCAGCGAAAGTCGACAATTTATATGCGGTCTCACAGTGTGAAGAACTTGGAAAAAAACAATGTAGTGAACACTTTAATACATTGAGTAAAAAATACCCGACGTCGGAAAGTATCTACAACAACATGCTGCTTTCTCGATTCGCTTACAAACCTGATGATAAAGCCAACTTTTTGAAGATCTATAACTCGTATGAAACTGGTACTAATGACATTGAGTATGTTGTCTTAGCAGGCATAGTTGCAGGCCAAGACGAAATGGTCATTGACCTTCTCAATAAAAAATATAAAGACAAAGAAAAGGCCTTGTTAATTTATGAAGATATTAAATATACCTCACTTAAATGACGAGGATGGTATAGCTGCAATTGAGGCTGTATTCACAATACCAATTATTATATATATTCTTATTGTTACAGTTGGTTTTTTTCAGTATGTTGGGAATGAGAGTCTACTAAATTATAATATTACTCGTGCAGTTCAGTTATTCGATTACAAGTCCATAGAGAAAGAAGACAGCGTAGAACTATCAAAGTCGAACTTTCTTAAAGAGTTGAATCATAAAGTGAATACAAATGTTATTAATATTAACTCTAACTCTCTTAAATTCACATGCTTTCAAAGTGTTGATGATTTAGTTGACCGTAAAAACGAGCTGGAATGTAATCAAAGCAACATTAAGAAAACGAATTTAATTCTTATCTCTTTTGACTTTGATTACAAGAGGTTTTCATGGCTGTTTTCAACGATATATCCATCAGCCTTCTTAGACATGAAAAGAGAACTGGTTATTGTCAATGAAATTTATTAACTCAGAATATGGTGGGATGGCAGTCGAAACAACAATTCTTGCGCCTGTTTTGTTTCTCGCACTGTTGTTAACCATGCAATATGCCGCTTCAACGTCCTTGAAGTTTGAAATGTCTGACATGGCTTACCAAGCCGGTGAAGTGATATCCAATCGCCGCGATATATTTGAAGGCAACTTGAAAGAGGCGGAGGTAAAAGATCTATCGGAGATATTCCACTTAGAAGACCGAAATATTTCAATCATTGTTGAAGAGCTGGCATATGGGGAAACAGTAACCCGTCAACAATATAAAAAAGTACGATTGAACCATGATCTTGAAGGGAAAGCCTGCGATATAGATACATCACTCTCTGACATCAGTCCTGTCATCAACGCTTATAAGAAGTACCACTCAGTCTACAGAGTGACTCTGTGTCGTGAAATTGCCGCGTTCAACACCATTGAGTTGCCAGAAGAAATTTATCAGTGGTTTGAAGTTAAGTTTTCTTCCACTCATTACGGGAAACACCACTAATGCGAAATCAAAGAGGGTCGGCTACGCCAATCGTTTTGTTGGTTATGCTGTCTGCAATTGTATTTGCTTACTACTCATACGATATGAGCCGAAGCTATTTAGCTGCAAAAGTCCAAATTAACACAGCTAGCGAACTTAACGATCTTACCGCTATAACGGGTGACTCGGAGTGGAATGTAGAAAAGCAGGTGGCTGAATCAAACGGTCTTGATGTGAATGGCTCCAACGATGACTGGACCTTTGAAGAGCATGACGATGATGAAGTCGTGTATATGACGACCTCTTTGCCCATGCAGCAGCACCGCAAATTAACCCCGGGCTTGAGCAGTGTGGGCAATGATTCATTCACCGTGAG
Source organism: Vibrio sp. LB10LO1 (assembly GCF_010092875.1). NCBI lineage: Bacteria > Pseudomonadati > Pseudomonadota > Gammaproteobacteria > Vibrionales > Vibrionaceae > Vibrio > Vibrio sp. LB10LO1. The sequence goes on along the minus strand of NZ_JAADJW010000007.1, from coordinate 181,195 downwards.
TGCAAAAACTATTAGAGCAAAACACTATGAAGATTTGAATGTCATCATCGCTATTTCGAACGACCCTAGAACTCGTTCAATTGCGAGTGAAGTCAAATATGAAATTAACGATGCTCTCAAATCATTATTTGATAAAACCAATTCAACGCTAACGGTGATTCCTTATGGGTATCGTATCAACATAAGTGGCAAGTGTTGGAGCACCTTCCCACGTGGGGATAACTTCCCATTTCAATGGTGGGAGAAGTATTTTGGTGAGCTTGATGTGCTCAAGACTCTTGAGAATCAAAAATCTTCGATAGAAAACAATATATCTAACGCTAACTCTCAGATTGCCGCGAAACAAAGACGCATTGACGAGATCAATGAACTGCTTACTGAAACAGAGGACCCAGCAGAGAAAGATCAACTAGAGGCGGAAAGAGAACGCTTAGAGAGAGAGATTGACGACCTTTATGAAGATATTGAGGAGTATGAGTCTGACCTCGAGGAAAAAGAAGAACAGATCGAAGATCAAGAGGAGGTGATTGCAGAGCTCGAATCCAGCCCTATTTATGAGGAATACAAAGACCTTGCCTATCACTATGCTAAGTCAAACTATGGAGGCGCCAACTACCTCTACTTAGACAACTACTTTGACGAATTTCTCGAGTCTAATGGGTACAGCTATACAGATGGTGACGCTATTTCCGATTCGAAGCGAACGAACATGGCTAGTGTAGACGAGTTGAAAGTCACTAGAAATAAATACTTCGGAAACTCTAAGACCTGCCCGAGTCAGCAAGCTCTAACTAATTCGAGTGATTATAGTAAGTTTCTCTCCATAGTTAATAGTATGGATTTCAGTGATAGCTTTGTTTCTCCAATTCAGGGCTTTAACTATTCACTGAAAAAAGCATTTAACTTAGATAATAAAAGAACGGTTGTGATTAATATTACTTCCTTAGACGATACTTATCTTTCTGAACAGGACCAAAAAGACGAAGACAAAGACATACTCTCGGATTTTTGCAGCACGGTGCAGAACAAATACGTTAATGATGTGTCAGCTAAGTCGATATTTATAATCGATACCAATTCGAATCTTGATGATATTGAAGCGTTAGATTGTACCAACGCTTGGAATAAATCAACGGGAATTATTGATATCGATGAAATTGATGAAGATGAGAAGCTTACAGACAGAATCTCCTACGAACTTTTACAAGAATCTAGCTCTACTTATATTGGAAATGAAGACGATGAAGAATAAATCATATTTTGTGAAATTTGCTTTGACGCTGATGTTTACTTTCAGCCATACAGCCATCGCTCAAGGGTTAGTTGAAAGTTGTGATACTTACTTGATCCCTAAGAACACAATGAAAGATGGCAACTATTATTCTTTTATGGGACGCACTATCGAATCTCATTCAGTTCACAGTTATGTCCTGAAACAGAAGCTAAGCGAGCTGAAGGCATCCTCCTATGATATCTGCGAACGAAACGACTTTTCTGCTTTGCACAGGACATTAAATGCTAATAATTTTAAGCATTTAACTACGGTTTACTTTGATACCGCATTGTATGAAGCGAGAGAGGCGGATTTATCTCATATATCTTCAACGAACGAGTTCATCGATGCTGATGCCTTGCTTGTCGTAGGATCTTCCTCAATTGTGGGAGATTCGATTTATAACCTAAACCTATCATTAAAACGTGGTAATGAAGTTGTCGAAAAACTGAAAGGTCGTAAAGATATTTTCTTAATGAATTTAGGTGCCTATGGGCAAGATAGCTCGAAAGCGAACGAGGAGTTCTACAAGTCAAAACGACGAAGTGTGTCGATATATGGATTAACCTATGAATAAAGAGACATTTTGGACTATCGATAAAAAGAAAAGAAGCTTATATGGTGAAAATGGAATTGATATTCATTTCACCAAATATGAATTCAATCTTTTCTATTATCTCATACACAGTCAAGGCGAAGTACGGTCAAGCGATTCGATTATTGATGAAGTTTGGGGAAACGCAAACGAGGGGAATTACCGGCCAGATAGTTCCAACCTTATTCAGTTGATATCGAAAACAAGAAGACAGCTCAAGCCTCTTGAGCAAATAATGGAAATTAAAAGCCAACGTGGGGTTGGCTATTATTTAACATTGAATGATGGTTACGAGTTTAATGATGATGAGATCACTTATTCAGCGAATACCATTTACGATCGTGATCCAGAATCTGAGAAGAGGTACCGCTTCTTCCAATCTCAGTTCCTTAAAGAGCTCTTCAGTATTAACGAGAACCGTGAATTTAGGATAAGAGATTTAGGCTTTGTTTTTCTTCTTTCTGTGTTTTTCGTTGGGATCATGTTGAGTCGTAATGCTCTGCATTACCCCAAACTGCCATTGGAAATCGATTCATCACAACTGTTGTTAGATAAGTGCAACATTGATGCGAATGTGATTTTTACGAGCGAAGAAATAGCGTGTACTGAGATTTCAAATTTTGATTTCGATAAGAAAGGTTCGTACATCATAAGTAAGGTCGAGGGTGACATCTATGTTGCTTCGTTGTAAGAAAAAGGACTTACTGGTTGTTTTGATTTTTTCTTGTTTAGGCATCTTTATGCTGAAGAAGCCTGCGTATCACGATATCTCTCATCACTTCTCGGCAAATGTTTCGACCAATGGGGGTATTGAGTTTGAGTATATTATTGATGCTTTGAGTGGAGGAAAACTGCTCTTACAGTCAACACTTAAGGTCGATGATAAAAGTTATACCTATACAAGATTGTTTGAGTTAGTGAAACTTGAAGAGAATGTCTTTGTTATCAATGAAACAGGTATCGGAGACAAGCTAGACAAGGCCGTCGAGCAAGCATCTAAATATGATTTCTTTCACTCGGTTCAGAGGCTAGAAGTCTACACGCTTTCCCCAAAAGTATTGGTGGTGCATTCAGAAGGCAAGTTCATTTTGCTGCAAAAGACCAGTGACGAATTGGACGCATGATATTAGAAGCCCTACGATCGTGTAGGGCTTCCTGTTTAAGCCAGTTTATCCCCAACTCAACACAGTCCAATTTGGTCTATTGGCGTGCTCTTTTAGGCGAGGGCATGGATTGACCAGATAGGCGTAATCTGCGTATTCACACAGTGGTAAGTCGTTGATCGAATCCGTGTAGAAATGGATTTCTGAGTAGTTGTCAGGCTGAGTTTCTAACCACTGTTTTAAGCGCGTTACTTTGCCTTCTCGGTAACTAGGGATTCCGTCGATTTCTGCGCTATAACGGTTATCAGCCACCACTAAGTCAATACCGAGAGCGTTAGGAATACCGATGCGTTGACCAACCGCTTCTACCAAAAAAGTGACGCTGGCCGAGATGATGACCATATCTATCTCATCACCAGACAGTTGTTCAATCAGTGTCTTGGCTTGAGGGAACTGTTTAGTCAGAATATGGTTTTCAACGCACTCTTCTACCAAGGCGTTTACCTGTTCAATAGGCATGTTTTCTAGCGGCTTCATGGAGAACGTGAGGTAATCTTCCATGTCCATTTTGCCTTCTGCGTACAAGCCCATTAGACGCTTATCTTCCTCAATAAAGTTAGTCGCAGTGGCGATGCCTTTCTCAACCATAAATTCATTCCAAATCATTGCGCAGTCAGCGTTGATTAAGGTTTCATCCAGATCAAAAACATACAAAGGCTTGGACATAGTTGGCTTCTCACAGTTTGAATCGAGGTCGACGGAACGTATCGCTCAGTATAGAGCGAGGTTTACGAGTATGGGACGTATGCTAACGATAAACTGTGACGATTTCGTGGCACTTTTTCTGGCTTTTGTAAAACAGAATATCAATGTCATGGGTTGAATCATGTCTGAGTTGGCGATAGACAACTACAATACAGTGATACTTATAGGAACTGCGTGTTTTAGATGCATTTGTACGTTACGTAAATTGGTACGCTAGGTCTACAGATGCTCTAGATACAAGGTTGTTTTAGATATAAGGCGTCTTTAGTGCCTGATCTCATTATTGTGTACTGAATACAGTCTTGTTTTTGAGTGATAATAGCGCCACTCGCGTACAGCGAACATTAAGAAAAATACAAAAAGAATCCCCGATATGAACCAGTATGTAAACGATCCATCCAATTATCAGTTGTTAATTAAAAACTTGCTGTTTTCCCCAGTTGCTTTCAACCCCGAGCAAGAAATAGTCTACGCGAACCACCGTCGTCACAGCTACAAAACGTTTCATGACCGTGTGAGACAGTTTGCAAACGCGCTAACCAAAATGGGTGTGAAGAAAGGTGATACGGTTGCGGTAATGGATTATGACTCACACCGTTATCTTGAATGTTACTTTGCCATCCCGATGATTGGTGCAAAGCTGCACATGATCAACGTGCGCTTGTCTCCAGAACAGATCCTTTACACCATTGACCATGCGGAAGATGACATTATCCTGATCAATGAAGAGTTTCTGCCAATTCTGGATCAGATCAAAGGTCGTATTGATACGGTGACGCGTTACGTGGTTTTACGCGATAACGATGAATGTGAATACGAGCGCCTTCTGGAGCAAGAAAGTACCGAATACAACTTCCCTGATTTCGATGAAAACACCATCGCGACCACTTTCTACACCACGGGTACGACGGGCTTCCCTAAAGGGGTGTTCTTTACTCACCGCCAACTGGTTCTGCACACCATGGGGATATTGAGCACCATCGGCACTAATGCGTCGCAAGGTCGACTGCATCAAGGTGATATCTACATGCCGATTACACCAATGTTCCACGTCCATGCATGGGGACTTCCGTACATGGCGACCATGCTTGGCGTGAAACAAGTTTACCCAGGCAAATATGTCCCAGATGTTCTGCTTAACTTGATTGAACAAGAGAAGGTGACCTTCTCGCACTGTGTGCCAACCATCCTGCATCTGCTATTGAGCTCGCCAAAATCTAAGTCGATTGATTTTTCTGGTTGGAAAGTTGTGATTGGTGGTGCTGCACTGCCAAAAGCATTGTGTAAATCAGCCCTTGAACGCGATATCGACGTGTTTGCGGGTTATGGCATGAGCGAAACAGGCCCAATCCTATCTATTGTTCAACTTACTCCAGAACAGCTTGAACTTGACCTCGATCAGCAAGCAGAATACCGCTCTAAGACTGGTAAGAAAGTCGCGCTGGTGGAAGCTCATATTGTCGATGATGAGATGAACAGGCTTCCTCACGATGGTGAAACCGCAGGGGAAATTGTTGTTCGCGCACCTTGGTTAACGCCAAGCTACTACAAAGACAACAAGAATTCTAAAGCACTGTGGCGTGGTGGCTATCTGCATACGGGCGATGTCGCGCATATCGATAATGAAGGTTTTATCAAGATCACTGACCGCGTAAAAGACATGATTAAGATTTCTGGTGAGTGGGTAAGCTCTCTAGAACTAGAAGACATTCTGCATCAACACCAAGCGGTTTCCGAAGTGGCTGTGATAGGTATGCCACACAATAAATGGGGTGAGGTGCCACTAGCGTTGGTGACGTTGAAAGAAGATGCGGAAGTAACAGAGAAAGAGCTGTTAGGTTTCGCAAAAGATTTTATCAGCAAAGGGATTCTTGCTAGAGAAGCGTTACTACTCAAAGTGAAGCTGGTGGACGAGATTGCCAAGACCAGCGTCGGTAAAGTGGATAAGAAAGAGCTGCGTAAACTTCACCTGTAGATGTAGATGTAGATGTAGATAGTGATGCTTTTCGAACCTAATCCATAATATTCGGCCCCGACACAGGTTATGTGTCGGGGCCGTTTTCTTATCTAATTAAGAGAAAGAGTTGGGTTACGTAGTTAAACCAAGCCTTGCTCTCTTGCCATCTGGTTGGCGATGCTTGGCGCTTTCCAAATGCTTGGTAGTAGTATGAAAGACACTGGCACGGCAGTAATCACGATGAAAGACTGCAATGCAGAGATACCGCCTGAGCCCATCGAGATAAGCGCAATAGCCACGATACCCATCATTAAGCCCCAGAATGAGCGAATCACGGCATTGGGTTCAGTAGAACCTGTCATTACCACACTGATGGTGTACGTCATCGAGTCACCGGTTGTTACGATGAAGGTCGTAGTCAGGATCAAGAACAATACCGAAATCACCATTGGGAAAGGCAGCTCAGAAGTAATCGCAAGCAGAACTGCTGGCAGGTTAAAGCCTTCAAATGCCGATGAGATCAAGCCTGGATTTTCTAGCTCGAATGCCAAACCACTACCGCCAACAATGCTGAACCAGAAGCAGGTGATCAAAGGCGCAGCGATGCTGATAGACAGGATCAACTGACGGATGGTACGGCCACGTGAGATACGCGCGATGAAGATTGCCATCATAGGGCCGTAACCAATGAACCAGCCCCAGAAGAAGACGGTCCACCAACTTAGCCACTCTGTGTCACCACGATATAGTGCCATTGGGAAGAAGTTATCGACCATGCGGCCAATACCCTGTACATAACCATCAACAATAAAGCTGGTTGGCCCGAAAACAAGGATGTAACCGATCAGAGCCACAGACAACACGATGTTGTAACGGCTCACAAGCTGAATGCCTTTGCTCACGCCGCTTAGCGCTGACAAGGTGTACATTAGAATTGCAGCCACAATCACCATACTTTGAGTGATGAAGGTATCTGGCAAGCCGAATAGTGAGTTCAACGCGTAACTGATCTGCAGACCTAAGAAACCAATTGGACCAATAGTACCAGCGGCTACGGCGATAATGCTGCAGGCATCTGCTACATCACCAATCCAACCGTTAATGGCCTTGTCGCCAAATACAGGGTAAAGCAGAGTACGTGGTTTAAGTGGTAAGCCCTTATCGTAGTGAAGGTGCATCAAAACCACAGAAGAAAGACAACCTAAGATTGCCCAAGCAAGGAAGCCCCAGTGCATGAAAGACTGAGAAAGAGCATTGATTGCAGAAGCTTTTGGTGAAGCTTCACCATATAGCGGTGGCGCAGAAACAAAGTGAGCGATAGGCTCAGCTGCAGCCCAGAAAACACCGCCACCCGCGAGTAGGGTACAAAGTACGATCGACAACCATTTAAAGGTATCGATATCCGGTCTCGCTAAACCACCCAAGCGCACGTAACCCGTACGACCAAGCGCAATAGCCAAACCAATAAGGAAATTCAGAAGGAGCAATACTTGCCAGAAGGCACCGAAGTATTGAGTCGCAAACCCGAAGCCTGCGTTAACCATTGCGGTCAGAAAGTCTGTATTCGTCAGAGCAAGCAATACAAACACGGTGAGGAAGCTACCACTTAGCCAGAATACTGGGTTAGTGAGTTCAAGGCGCTTTAGAATGGAAGGAGGATGGATCGCAGAATAGTCTGCCTCCTGAATAGGAGCATGAGAGGCGGCGTTCGTCATATTTGACATAATTACTTCGCTTTTTAGGGCTCGGAAGCCGTGCATTTCCCTCACACCAATAGCTCGAAAAGTGTGAGGATGATCAAAAAGCCGCTGATACTAGCACGTTGAGAAGCTCAATATAACCGCAGAGTGCGATTAATTGTCGATCTCTAAAGTAAATAACTGATTTATGGAATGAGATTATTTGCGTGAAGTGCGCCGCATTTCATACGTAAATGACATTCCCCTTATTCTTGTAAGGATACCTCAGGATTACATTGAGCCAACCTGTTCTAATAAAAATTAAAGGTCTTACCCTATGGCTCAAATTGAACTCAACGGGACGTGGCAGCTTACCTCGCCACATCGTCCAGATATCGATATTCCTATGACTTTGCCCGGTGACAATGTATCCGCATTATTGCAAGCAGAGCTCATCCCGAATCCCTATTTTGCTGATAATGAAGCGAAAGTTCGTTGGATTGAAACTTGCGATTGGCACATTTCACGCGAGTTTGATGTGGATGGTTCTGCGCTCTCTGCCAAACAAGTGTGGATGACGCTCACCCGTTTAGACACCTTAGCGAACTTTTATATCAATGGTGAGCAAGCACTAACTAGCAGCAACATGTTTGCCCAGCAACGTATTGATATCAAACCTTACTTAAAACAAGGCACTAACACGATTCGAGTTGAGTTTGCCCGTGTGGATTTAGAAGGGCGAGAACGTGCGAAGAAATTGCCGTTTCCTATTCCTTCGGCGATGGGGAACAACCAGATCCCGTACATGAACTTGATTCGCAAAACCCAATGTCATTCGGGATGGGACTGGGGTATTTGTTTGATGGTGTCTGGCATTTATGACCCGATTCAAATTGATGTAATAAACGATGTGTGGCTCAAAGGATTCTCGACAGAGCAACAATGGCAAGTTGATGGTAGCGTGCTGGTTGATGTATTAACCGAAGTAGAAACCGATACTCAACCTCATGAAATCACGATTGAATTTGATGGTCAGCGCCAATCGATTCAAACCGAAGGAAGTGGTCACTATCACTGCCAGTTCAATATTACCGAGCCAAAATGCTGGTGGCCTGCGGGCTATGGTGAAGCTTACCTTTACCCCATGACAGTATCTTGTGGTGATCAATCGCTATCACGCAAGATTGGTCTGAGAGAGTTGAGCCTAAACAACCAAGCTGATGAGCATGGCTCGGCGATGGAGTTTGTCGTCAATGGCGTGCCAATCAATGCTAAGGGTGCAAACTGGATTCCGGTGGATGCCATGCCAGGGCGTGAGTGTGAAAACCGCTATCGTGCGTTATTGCAAAGTGCTGTCGACGCCAATATGAACATGATTCGAGTCTGGGGTGGCGGCCAGTATGAAAGCGAAACTTTCTACAACCTTTGTGATGAATTGGGTCTGTTGGTTTGGCAAGACATGATGTTCGCTTGCTCGCTGTATCCATCTGATGATGATTTCTTAAAAGATGTGGAACGGGAGTTGCGATTCCAAATCCCGCGTCTAAAAGAGCACCCGTCGATTGCACTGTGGTGTGGTGATAACGAAGTGATTGGTGCGATTGGTTGGTACGACGAATCCAAGCACAACAAAGTCAAATACACAGTGAACTATGATCGTCTGAATCGAATGATAGAGCAAGTGATTGGCCAGCAGGACGATTCACGTCGTTTTTGGCCAAGTTCGCCTTGTAACGGTGAGTTGGATTTTGGTGATGCGTGGCATGATGACAGCAAAGGCGATATGCATTTTTGGGACGTTTGGCACTCAGGAAAATCGTTTAATGCTTATCTAAACATTAACCCGCGTTTCTGCTCCGAGTTTGGTTTCCAATCTTGGCCTTCGTTTGCTGAAGCAAAACAGTTCGTTCCAGAGCAAGACTGGAACGTCACCTCACCAACCTTTGAGCAGCACCAAAAGAACCCTCGCGGTAACAGCATCATCACGGAGATGTTTACTCGCTATTTCCGTTTCCCTTCAGGCTTTGAACAAATGTTATACCTCAGCCAAGTGCAACAGGCGATGGCAATCAAAACCGCTTGTGATCATTGGCGCGCGATCTCTCCAGTATGTCGTGGCATGTTGTATTGGCAACTCAACGACAACTGGCCAGTCAGTTCTTGGTCTAGCTTGGAATACAGTGGCCGTTGGAAGCAATTGCATTACCACGCGAAACGCTTCTTTGCGCCGCAGTACTTGGTGTTCTCAGAACACACGGGCAAGCTGAGCCTCCACTTGCTCAACGATGCCAAAGAACCTGTTGATGTGAGCGCGCAATTGCATTGGGTGAACTGGCAAGGTGAAGTGAAGCAAACTTGGTCGTTAGAGCGCACAGTTTCCAATGACAGCAACACCGTTGTTTGGCAGTTGGATGAGGCATTTGATTCATCTGAATTGAAATCGGGTTTCTTCTACGTAGAAGCACAAGTAGGAAACGAGAGAATCACCAACACTTGGTTTAGCTCTCATGAACTAAAAACACTACCGATGGAAAGAGCAAATATTGAAGTAACGATTGAAGCCAACAAAGTCACACTTATTGCCGATAAGCCGGCGTTCTTTGTTCATCTGGAATGTGATACCGCAGGACGCTTTGACGACTCAAGCATCACGTTATTGGCAAACCAACCTGTCACGGTGGAGTTCTTGGGTGAAGACATGGCAACGATGGCGGAATCTTTACGCGTCTACCATTTGATGCAATAAAAATGACTGTCATAGACTAATGTTGGCATAAATAGCGGCAACATCATGAAAGGGGGCCTCCGTGCTCCCTTTGTGTTTTAGAGTTAAGGTATCAAAACAGATTACGCTTTGCCCACGCGATCGCCTGCATGCGATTCTTCACTTCCAGTTTGCGGAAAATGCTATAGAGATGTGACTTCACCGTGTGCTCGCTGACAAACAGTGAGTCTGCAATATCAAGATTTGAGCCCCCTTGGCAAAGGGCTGTCAGAACCTGCATTTCTCGGCGAGTAAGCTCAATTTCGAGTTTCGTATCCAGCTCAGTAACGGTGTGATTTAAGTTAACGAGATAGCCAACTAATCGGTTGAGGATGTCTCGAGAGAGCCAATTCTCCCCGCTCAATATCCCTTTTAAACCTCTGATTACCTTGTCGAAGTCATCTTCAAAATAGAATAAGCCTTTCAGATTTGACCAAGTGAGCAGGCTTTCTACGCCTAAGTTGGGTTCGGCGTTTACTAATATGGTCGCATCGACATGTTCCAATTCACTGAGTGTCATCTTGACTTCAGAAAGATCAGGTAACGAGCTATCGACGATTGCGACATAGTGCTCATCTTGGTGAGGAGGTAGGTCAACTTCAGCGCCTTTGGCCAATAACACCGGCCGTCCAAGTTGTTGTTCAATGGCGGTTTGTAAACCTCGACCTTGAATATTATTGAAGGTAAACAATAAGATGGTGTTGTTGATTGTGTTGTCGTTCAGCATTAGTGGGCCTCCTGTCGAGACTGCATAAATTCATTTCCTACTTGATGGAAGCGATAGAGCACCAGATCCAAAAGCCCATCAAAGCAATGCTTTACCATGGGGTTTTCAAATATTTGTGTGGCGGATGCTTTAAAAAACGTGACTCGTCTATGGTGGTAGAAATCCCGTATGAAAATGTCGAATAAAAGTTGTTTAATCACGGGCTCATGAACCGGAAAATGGATGATGGCATTGCCCATTACGTGAAGGATATCTGAGACCAAAAACTTCAAAATCGACCGTCCTAAATGCCATAAGCTGAGAATCCTAAATTCAGACCTCAGCTCTTGGTAAATGAGATGACCAACTAACATACCTTTGCAGTAATAAAGGCGCGCCTTACTGGGGGATTCACCAAATTGGTTCAGCGTGTCTTCCACACCGCCAGGTGTGATTAACTGCTTGTGAACTGCGTCGATCTGTTCGTATTCGGACAAGCTGATTTGGCTGAGGGAGCAACTTTTGACATCGGTAACCTGATACTGGTAAACAATGTCTTTAAAGCTCAAGTAAATGCTTTTACTTTGCGAGGTTTTGACACGTTTGTACTCGCTGGAAGTGTATTGGTATTGTTCGCCTATATAGTGAGAGAAGGCGAGTCGTTTTAATAAACTTGGTGTGACTTTACCGCTTTCCCATTGACTTAACGTCGGTTGGTTTAAACTCTCAAAAGCACTGTAACTCCTTGCTAACTCATCGGCTAATTGGCCTTGAGTTAAACCCCTCTCCTTTCGAATTGCAGCAACTGCGTGCGAAAATTCTAACTTGTTAACCATATATCTACGTCCTGAACTCATTATATTTTTAATTGCTTCGAAGCGGCTCAGAATGAGCCAAAACTCTATGTTCTTGATCTTTTAGTGAGGTACATCATTTGGTCTGCATGTTGGATTAAGGTGTCACTAGAGCTTCCCTCATAAGGGAAGCGAGCAACGCCAACACTCAAACCGATGTGAACGTTTTGAAAATGGATAAAAATAGGTGCACTGCATGCTTGATGTAGCAAAGACTGAAACTGTTCTAAATCCTTTGTATTTTCGAGCTCAGGTAAGCAAAGAATGAACTCGTCACCGCCAATTCTTGTGGCGAATTGGTCGTTGTGCAGCATGTTCAAAATACGTTGCGCAGTGATACGCAGTACTTTGTCTCCAGCGTCGTGACCAAATTCGTCATTCACGGCTTTAAAGCCATCTAAGTCGATATATAGCAAAGTGAACGGTTGAGCTCGTTGAATCTGTTGCTCTATCAACTGATTGCCTTTGAAGCGAGAGTAGCAGCCTGTTAGCTCATCTATCTCGAGCAGTCTTTCTAGTTTTTCAACTTGTTCATATTGCGTTTGCCAAGCACTGTGCCAATAACTTTCAATTGAGCGCAAGCCCTTGTAAATAAATAGGTTGAACAAGTACAGAAACGTACTCCGAATGGAAAACTCACTTAAACCTTGTAGTTTAAACGGGTCGTTACCCGCGGTTATCAAATCAATGTTAAAGCAAATAGCCATTGATAGGACATATGTGATTGACGACCAAAGTACGCCAAACTCAATCAAAGTGAGAAGAATATTGACTGTAACCAAGGAAGAAAAAAGAAAGTGTCCGCCTAAGAAGTAGTACAAATAAAATGTGAGGGTATATCCGAGGATCAGTGCAATAACAACTGAGCGCTGTTTTTGTTCGAGTGCGAATGCTTTGCCCACCCAGAGGTAGGTAAAACAAACTCCCGCGGATAATGCATAAGGAAGGTATACAACATAATCAACCCCTCTGATTGCACAAGCGAATAGGGTAATAAGAATCCCCAAACTTGTTGAGCGCATGTAGTAGCGCGTAAAAATTCTGGTGAACTGCGTTCTGTCCATAGTTATGTCTCAAAGGAACAGCAAATAATGGGCAGTTAGCGAGAGGAGTCCGTATGGGGTGAGTGTGAATGGAGAACGTGAGAAACAAATAAATGGCATCGCATGAAGTTAGAAGTGCGATGCGCATATGCTTTTTTCGGGCGTTTTTCTCGTCTGCAAGCGACACTGCATTTCATAAAGTTGCTCGATACCTACTGCCGTTTTTATAAACTATTCTATGAGGCGATGTTGCATAAAACTATACGGTTTTCGGGAAAATGCCCCGATCTCAATATGTCCGCATAAAAAGTGGGATATCGGCAGATTTATCTAGGAAATACTAATACTTAAGTGCTAAGGGTTATCAGTAAAATCAGTCTTAAGTTTGAGATGTCTACTTGAGTTTTTGGTGGATACGGTAACCCATTGCATAACCAAGATAAAACAGAGCAGCAAGCGTCACAAAGGCAGAAATGTAGGCAAAAAAGTGATTCAGTCCCAAGCCAAAAGACAAGGTAAACGCGATGCCGTTTACGGCTTCCATCGGCATCTTGTACCACGACGCATGGACCGTCGAGCCAAAGATAAAGAGTGTGCCAATTAAAAAGAGTGTGCCGATTGATAGGCCAACCCATCTGCTGCTGTTCATGTTCATCTCAAGAGTTACAGAGTTCGTAACAAAATATTTCTGGATGAGTATTATACAACTGAGTGAGGGGGAGGGTGTTAGCAATATTTACGCGAATACAGCAAGAGGCCACCGGAGTGACCTCTTTTTAACCAGATGGCGTCTTAATTATCCAATCCAGGTGATGAAGTACGGGATGATCAGTGCGTTGGCTAAATCGATGAAAAATGCACAGACCAAAGGCACGATGATAAAGGCTTGGTGTGAATTACCATACTTTTGCGCGACCGCCGACATGTTTGCCATTGCTGTTGGTGTTGAGCCTAGTGAAATACCGCCAAACCCCGAGCAAACTACCGCTGCATCGTAGTTTTTACCCATTAATGGGAACACCACAAATATCGCGATACAAATGGCAACGATGAACTGAGCACCAAGAATAATGAAAATAGGTCCAGCTAAATCGACCAGCGCCCATAGCTGCATGCTCATCAACGACATTGCTAAAAATGCGCCCAAAGCCATATCTGCAATCAGCGCAACGGCTGGTTTTCTTGCTGGCCAACGTGTCCCCGTAAGGCGAGGATAAGAGGCTGGAATAAGATTAGAAATCAAAATGCCGGCGAACAAACAAGTCACAAACAACGGCAGTTCTAGACCCAAGCTGCTGACCCCTTCATTCAAAATCGCACCTAAGATAATACAAACATGAATGGCAAGCATCGCATCTAAAAAATCATAAGCATTGATGGATGGTTGGGGCTCATCTTGCGCCGTACCTACGTCCATTTCTTCCACTTTAGCTGGCTTTAGGTTGTGTTTTTTAATCAGATATTTAGCAATTGGCCCACCCATCAAACTAGCCAATATCAAGCCGAATGTCGCGCTAGCAATGCCGATTTCCATGGCGGTATCAAGGTCGAATATTTCAGCGATTCGAGGTGACCACGCAATCGCAGTGCCGTGTCCACCAATTAGAGATACTGTGCCGCTCAACAGGCCAACCGCTTCTGGTTGATCTAACATCGTCGCAATTCCAATGCCCGTGAGGTTTTGAATTAGCATATAACCAATAGTGACAGAGAGCAGGATCAATAATGGCTTGCCGCCTTTGAACAGATCTTGAAGGCTGGCGTTAATGCCGATGGTGGTAAAGAAATACACTAAAAGCAGATCACGGGTAGCAAGGTCGAATTGAACATCGATATGCGTGACGTAATGAATTATCGCGAACAACACCGAAACCAGAATACCCCCAGAAACGGGCTCTGGGATACTGAATTCTTTTAAGAAGCTGCTGGCTTGGGTTAGGCGTCTACCTAAAAACAGTACGACGATCCCAAGAGTCACCGCGAGAAAAGATTCGACTTGTAATACACCGTCGACAAAGTTCATAACCACTCCTGTTATGGCAAAAACATGTGAGAGAATTAATCGGTACGTTTATCTCTAAACATACTGACATGTTTGTATGACATCCAATTGCATACTGACGAATTTGAACTAGGTCGGATTGTGTTGAGAACCGTATTTTTGTGACCAATAGAAAAGAGGAGTGATACAAGGTTAGATGAACCTTTGTATGACTCCTCTTGGGTCGTTCAAAAGACTTGTTAATTAAACAGCCAGTAGCTCTCTGGATTATCTGGACATTGATAAGGACCACACTCCGCGAACGTGCCAATCACATTAAGTGCCACGACAGAGATCGCGAGTAGGCACGTGATACGTCCCAGATTACTCATTTCATAAGGCTCTGATGACTCTTCTTTATTGGTCAGCATGAGGATGACTGCGACCGCAAATATTGTGGCAACAAACAAGACAAACGCCCAAGTGTAATAGTGCATCCCAAAGATAGGGCTACCGTAACCCGGCGTACCAGGAATCACGTGCAACGAAACTTGTCTCAGTGACGTTGCCACACCGTATAGCGCACCGATCAGTACTACACCATAGTGTCGTGATTGCGGGCCATAGACCACGTTCAATAAGAAACCAAACATGATCATAATGAAGCCGATACGTTGCAATAAGCACAGTGGACAAGGCAGCTCATTCAGAACGAATTGCAGCACAAAGCCAATCAACAGCACGGCAGTCATGCCAAGCAGACCAAGAGTATTGAGTAAAGCTAGATTATTTCTATTCATGTGCAGTCCCCTTTACAGCAAAATTGAAAGAGGATCGGTGGCGTGATGATTGAACCAATACAAACCAATGATCACTGAGGAAGCAAAGAAGGCGTAGCCCACTGCTTTCTTACCTAAAAACGCGCTTAGCATTGCGATTAACAACAGCAAAAAGATTAATGTCATCATGAGGAGTTCCTTCCTTACTCTCTGATTTCAATCCTTTTAACTATAGATAATGCGAGCTAATGCGCGACTTTATGCACTAATAAAAAAGAGGAGAGGTCAGGTTCGAGGTCCCCTGTGAACCTAGCCCCTCCCCAAAACCGTGGCTTAATTTACTGACTTTCACTCAGCGATGATTGCTCTAATGTCCAATCTCCACCCAGCGACTTGTAGAGCGCAACCGTGACTTGAGCCGTTTGTAACTTGGCCGCGACTTGCCTGTCTTGCATCAAGCGCTGTTGACGCTGAGCATCGAGCACTGACAAGTGGTCAATCAACCCAGCACGGTAGAGTGACTTGGCTTTACTCACGGCTTTGTCTGTTGCTACGAGTGCATCATCAATTCGACGCTGGTTTTCTTGGCTTCTGCCATAAGCAAACAAGGTTGAATCCACTTCAGCAAAGGCGGAATCTACGGCATGTTGGTAAGTCAGCGTTGCTGCATCAAAACGAGCTTGGTTGATCTCTTCAAGCGCATCGCCGCGACCACCATCGAAGATATTCCAACTGATACCAGCCGCACCAACCCAACCGAAAGAATCACTGCTGAATAGATCATCAAAGCTAGAGGCAGACACGCCCGGCGCTCCCGTTAGGAAGAACTTTGGATATTGATTGGCGATACTTGCCGCAAGTTCTTCATTGATGGCTGCCATTTCACGTTCTGCAAGACGAATATCAGGACGACGTTGTAACAAGTCAGAAGGTAAGCCCACTGGTACCATGTTCTGCATCGCTGGCACTCCCTGAGTGTCTGCAAGTCTGGTCTCGACTTTCGACAGCGGCTCACCAATTAGTACCGCGATGCGATGTTTATGAACTTGCTGTGCGATTTCTAGTTGCGGGATAATCGATTCCATCGCTGCCAACGTTGCCTTAGCTTGTGCTAAATCGAGGGCGGAGCCATAACCACTGCGAACCACCTTCTCGACCAACGCCATGGTTTTCTGTTGGTCTTCAAGGTTTGATTTGGCTAAGTCAAGACGCTCGCTTGCCCCTTGATACTGCAAGTAGTTATGAATCAAATCCGCAGTAAGCAAAGTCGTTAGCCCGCTTTGATAAATCTCTGCTTGCTCAACTCGAATTTTTGCAGCATTGGACTGGCGGTCAATACGGCCAAATAAGTCCAATTCCCATGCGATGCTCGCCCCTGCGAATACGCCGTCATGCTGGTTATCCAACAGTGTCGTGTTACCAATTTGTGGTGGTAAGCCTGCTGCTGAATCGCCAATAGGATTGAGCGCAGGACCAAGCAGTGAATCGTTCTTACTCAGTTGGTAATTGAAGTAACCTGCACCTACATTGACGGTAGGTACTTTGAATGACTCTACAACGGTTTTGTAGCTGTCAGCCATCTTGATACGCTCTGCCGCTACCTTGAGCGGGATGTTTTGGCTTTGCATATCGAGAACTAAGTCATTCAGTGTTGGGTCATTAAACTCTGTCCACCAAAAGGCTTCGTTCTCACGATTTTGGCTAGCGCCATCTTGCTCAACATGCAGATAGGTTTCTGCCATGCTGGTGGTCGGTGCTTGATAATCTGGGCCAACCGCACAACCAGATAAACTCATTGCCAATACTAGTGGCGCAATAACGAATTTTTTCATGATTACGCCTCCTTCATTTCAGCGTCTGTTTGGGTCGTTTGTGGTTTGTCTTTGTATGCCAAGCTATACAGCGCAGGCATGATGAGCAGTGACAATACGGTTGCCGCTGCTAACCCGCCGATAATAGTTGCGGCCATTTGGTCGAACAGTAGGTCCGACAGCAAAGGGATCATGCCAAGAGCCGTTGTCAATGCACCCATCGATATCGCTATGGTGCGGTTAACGGTTGCTTCTTTGATAGCATCTGCCAACGGGCGCCCATTTGCTCGCTCAAGCTCGATTTGATCCATCAATACAATGCCGTTTTTAATGATCATCCCCGTTAGTGTTACTGCACCAATTAACGCCATGAAACCAAATGGTTTATCAAAACCAATTAGCGCAAAGGTGGCCCCCGTCGCGGCTAATGGCAAAGTCGCAAAGATGATGATTGGCTGTTTAAAGCCGTTAAACATCGCCACCAAAATGATCACCATGATCAACATTGCTTTCGGTAGCTGCTTGAAGATATCTGTGACCGCTTTGTGCTCGTCGTAGAACTCGCCTCCCCATTCCATCCTGTAACCCGCAGGAAGGTGAATAGCTTCAATCTGTTCTTTAACAGCATTTCTTACGGTTGCCGGCGTCGAGTGACGCGCTACACCCGCTTGTGCAGTGATGGTTTTGACTCGGTCTCGACGCCAAATCATGCTCTCTTCCGGTACGAGTTCAAAGCCATCAACCACTTGCCCGAGAGGCACACTGTGAATGCCTAGCAATGAACGCACTGGAAGAGTTTCTAGTGACGCCATGTTTTGAGATGTGCCACGCAGCTGAATCGGAATCAGCTCATCATTAAGGTTCATCTGACCTAGCGGCATGCCATCAGAAGCGCGTTTTAAAGCAAAGGCGATGTCCGCACGGTTAATTCCAGCTTGACGCATCTTGTCTTGGTTGATGATGGGTTTGAGCACCTTGCTTTCTTGACGCCAGTCATCACGAACGTACTTTGCATCTGGGTGAGTAGCTAAGATGGCTTTAGCTTGATCCGCCAACTGGTGCAATACCACTTCATCTGGACCCGAGAAGCGAGCTTCTACCGCGTACTTGTCTGACGTCGCCAGTTTTAGTGCTCTAAAGCGTGGCTCTGCATCTGGGAACTGGTTTTGCAGCCATTTGTCTCCACGTTCAACGAGCTTATTGATGCTTTCGTAATCCTTGGTGTTAATTAATATCTGCCCGTATGCAGGGTCTAGCGGCTCTGGTTCTACGGTCACCGAGAAGCGCGGTGCACTTGCGCCCATATAGCTAGAGATGCTTTCTACTTCTGGCTGCTTGAGTAGCCACTGCTCGACTTTGCGCATGTCTGCTGAGGTTTGCTCGATCTTGGCGCCATTCGGTAACCAGTAATCAAGAAACACGATAGGGCGATACGATTGCGGGATAAAGTTCACCGCTACGTAAGGTACGGCCACGGTAGTCACTAAAAGCAGAGGAATCAATGTTGTCAGTGCTTTGATTGGATTATCAACTGTCCAAAACACCAACTGCTTGTAACGGCTTGGCTTTGCGTCTTCATCGATAGGTGTTGGTTTGATGAACATCCAGCACATCAGTACGGTGAAGGTCATCGCGACCAACCAAGACAGAAGAAGCGAAGACGCTACGATGTAGAAGACGGAACCCGCAAACTCGGCTGAGTCGGTTTTGGAGAACAGCACCGGACTTGCACCCATGATGGCGATGATGGTCGCACCAAGCAGTGGCACTGCGGTTTCTTTCACTGAATCAATAGCGGCACGAGTGCGCTCGATGCCTTTGCTCAGCTTTACAATCATCATGTCAGTGATCACGATGGCATTGTCTACCAGCATGCCCAGAGCAAGGATGAAGGTTCCTAATGAGACGCGGTGTAAGTCGATGCCTGCGATGTTCATGTAAATCAGCGTGAGTAAGATAGTTAGCAGCAAGCTAGAACCAACAATCGTTGCACTCTTAAAGCCCATGAAGACCAATAGCACTACAAATACAATAGCGACACTTTCCAGCAGGTTGCCGACAAAGTTATCAATCGCTTTTTGTACTTCTTCAGGCTGATAAGCCACGGTAGAAATATCTACACCAAGGGGCAGCGTCTGCTCGTAGTTGTGGATAATGTCACGAATGGTATCGCCCAATGACACTACGTTAATGCCTTCTACTGGACTTACAGCTAGCGTCACCGCAGCTTCACCGTTAAATCGGCTTTCTGTCAGCGCCGGCGTTTGGTAACCCATGGTGACGTCAGCAATATCACCTAAGCGAATCAAACCAGTTCCTAGTTCACTTACGCCACCTTTGATGACCAAGTTACGAATATCGTCTAATGATTGAAATTCACTGGTTTGTGTGACGCGAATACGCTCTGTCCCAGCATCGAATTTGCCCGCTTCAAAGGTCATGTTTTGTGTGCTGAGCTGGTTCCACACCTGCGCAACAGATAGGCCGTACTGTGCTAAACGCTCATCGGGCATATCGATATGTACGACACGTGGCTGTACACCGTGAAGTTCGATCTTTTTGATGCCTTTTACCGCTTTAATTTGGCGTTGAAGCTCTTCTGCATAGCGGCGCAGTTCTTCTGGAGCAGCATCGTTACTGTGGATAGAGAAAAGCATGCCGTACACTTCAGAGAATTCATCTTGCACAATACTGATTTGTGCAGTGGAAGGTAGCTGTAGCTTCACGTCGTCTACTTTGCGGCGCAGCAAGTCCCACTGCTGAGGCAATGCCTTGGAGTTGAGGCTTTCCTTTAAGTCGACAAATACCATCGACATGCCTGGGCGAGACAATGAACGCAGGCGGTTAAGCTCGGCCATTTCTTGCAGCTTGGTTTCAATGGTATCCGTGACTTGGTGTTCAACCTCTTGGGCTGACGCCCCCGGATACAAGGTGACGACTACTGCTGTTTTTACGGTGAAACTTGGATCTTCTAACTTACCCAAATCGAAGTAAGAGTAGATACCCGCCACCACACTTAAAGCGATGAAAAACAGCACGAAAGTACGCTGTCTTATCGCGAATTCAGCTAAATTGAGCATGGTTAAGACCTATAGCGTTTTGATGGTTAGGTTTGGCGTGTTGTCGCCAGGTTTGAGGTAATGCGTTCCGCTGATCACGACATAGTCACCTTGGCGGAAAGTGCCAGACACGCAAGCTTGATGAGCATCGATAGATTTCAAACTCACTGGCTCGGTATGAACAACCGCATCGCGCACGACGTTGACGTGAAGCGTTTTCTTCTCGCCCAAAATCGCAGAGTACGGGAAGCAATGGCTAGATTGGCTAGGCTGGAATGAAGTTGTCACTGTCACTGCTTTGCCATTGAATAACTCAGTAGATAGTGAGTCGATCGCTAAGGTGACAGGATATGTTTGTTTGAGTAGGTGCTTTTTCGGCGCAATTTCAGTCACTTTCGCATCATAAGCGTGTTCCGATGCATACCAAGAAAGTGCCGCAGATTGACCAAGACTGAACTGGCGAATCATGTTTTCAGGCACGTCGATATCGACTTCCCATTGACCATCTTGTTGAATGGTAGCAACACTCACTCCTGGCAGAGTTTGCTCAAATGCGTCAATGCGAATTTCACCTATGTTACCAGTGAATGGTGCTCGTAGTGTGGTGTATGCCAGAGCGTCTTCCGCGCGTTGGATATTTTTCTCAACCACTTTCACTGCGGACAAGCTGCGTTCATAACCGCTGATGGCACGATCTAAATTAACGCTGGCAATCGCGTCGTCTGCCGTCGCTTGCTTCACGCGTTTTAGCTCAGCCTTTGCGAGTTTATGCGCGGACTTCGCTTCTAACATACGTGCTTGGAGTTCTTCCAAAGAAACTTGGTAATCGTGAGGGTCAAGCGTAGCTATGATCTCTCCCTTCTCGACATGATCGCCTTTCTTCACCAAAACGCGCTCAACGGTGCCAGGGACACGGAAAGAAAGAGATGCGCTTTCTTTAGCCTGAACAATGCCGCTAAAAGATTTGTTCAATGCAGTGTTTTCAGCAGAAACTTCGATCACTTGAATTGGACGTGAGGATTTCGGTTCTTCCAGAGTGGCTTGGCTCTGATTACAACCAAATAGGGTAAGTGTCGCAGCACTCAAGGCAGTGGTTTTGAATAGACGATTCATACAATGGCTCCATAAATTTGGTGCCATCATACAATTGTACACTGTTCAGATAATTACCCAGTAGCGTGACTCACTGTCTCAAAATTCGAGACAATATATTCATCTAAATAAGTTTTGGGATTTCATTAGTTAGGTGGTCAATAAGTAGACGACTCGCTTGGCTTAGCGTTTTAGGTTGTGGGTAAAGCAACCAGCCCGATTCTTCCGTGACAGAATAGTGTGACAATAACTGTACTAAATCGCCGGATTCCAGCTCTCGTCTCACCAACACTTTGGGCATAAAGGTAATGCCGCGATTTAAGATGGTCGCGTTCTTAATAAAGCCGATGTTATTGGAGATAAGTTTTGGACTAAGCTGCACACTTTGCTCTTGGAAGTGCCAAACATTGTCTATTTCGCCATTTGGCCAACGAAAACAAACACACTGATGTTCCTTTAGTTGCTCTAAGTTCTCTGGCATGCCATGTGTTTCAAGGTAATTGGGAGAAGCGACTAAACAACGGTCGAGCGTTAAAAGCTTACGGGCAACAATGTCGGAATCAAACAGTGCACCACCATGAAAAGCGATGTCTAAGCCTTGTTGGAACATGTCTCTGAAGCCATTGTTGATGTTGCGAATGTCCAATTCAACGTGCGGGTACTTATCATGGAAATCGAACAAAATAGGGCGCACCAGTTCGTCGGTCTCTGGCAGCAATCCAAGCTTTATTCGACCGCGGACCTCGTTGGTGTCGTTGCTGACTTGTTCGTTCGCCGAGTCGAGCATCGTCAGCGCTTTTTGTAGGTTCTCATAATAGGCTTCGCCGTTGTTGGTCAGCGATAAACTGCGCGTGGTGCGATGGAAAAGCTGAGCGCCAAGGGATTGCTCTAAATCGCCAATTCGTCGACTCACATTCGCGCGCGGCAGATCCAATGCGTTTGCCGCGGCGGTAAAGCTTCCTAGCTCGACCACTTTAATGAAGAGTTTAAGATCGTCGATTTTCACACTGGCGCTCCATGCTTATTGAACACTGTACTAAACCGTGACACTCTAAAGCATCATAACGTTATGCACAAAATATAACGTGACTTTTGATAACCGATACTTTTTTGAAAAGAGAAATAGGAAATTAATGTGCTGAGAGTCATTCAACGTCGTCGAATTAAGAAAGTCATCAAGCTGCTCTCCGCCCGATTGATTAAGGGCTATGGCAGCCGCGAGTATTTCTCTATCGGGCAAGTAAAAAGCAGCACAAGCGAGTTGAGCAAGCGCCAACAACAAATCGCTTTAGCGCTTTATGTAAACCCGCAGGAACTGAGTTCAGAGGCGAAAACGGAAGTCTTGTCGTTGCGTGACGATGTTTCGAATGACTTTTTCGATGGTGGTGATTACACCGCACAAGATGTACTGAATTTGTTTGGTTCAGGTGGTTGGAAAGGTGGTCGTATGGACGACGATATGTCCCACCGATTCGGAATGAACAGTCGATACTAAACAA
This sequence comes from Vibrio sp. LB10LO1, assembly GCF_010092875.1. Lineage (NCBI taxonomy): Bacteria > Pseudomonadati > Pseudomonadota > Gammaproteobacteria > Vibrionales > Vibrionaceae > Vibrio > Vibrio sp. LB10LO1. The sequence goes on along the minus strand of NZ_JAADJW010000007.1, from coordinate 158,235 downwards.
GGTTGTATTAGGGAACCGAACCGCAATGAAACAACTGGATCTCAACTTACTTCGTATCTTTCTGGTGTTACTTGAAACTAAGAACACGCGTATTGCTGGGGACCGACTGGCTCTTAGCCAACCTGCAGTCAGCAAAGCGTTGGGAAGGTTGCGTGATTACTTTGGTGATGAGTTGTTTACCCGTGTTCACTCGGGCCTGAAGCCAACGCCACGTGCGCTTGAACTGGGAGAGAAGCTTCCCGTGATCATGGAAAGCTTGGATGAGGTCATTCTGGATTCCCCAATCTTTAACCCTTCTGATTATCAAGGCAATATCACCATTGCAATCAACGGCTTTATTTCTAACTGGCTCGGTGCACGTTTGTGTCTCGCGGTGATTGAAGAGGCACCAAGCGCACAAGTAAACATCGTGAATTGGGGTTCTCAAACACTCAAAAAGTTGCTCGATGGCGAAATTCAAGCGGCCATCAATTACTCGCCGATCGACACCAATAAGCAATTTACCCACCAAGTGATTGGTGAAGATGATTTTGTTGGTTTAGTGAAAACTAACCATTCATTAGCAGGAAAGACTCTGTCTCAATCTGAAATCAATCAAGCAGAATACGCCAGTTTAGTGGTGCCGGGTTGGAATGATACTCAGCCCTTTATTGCTAAGCATCTTTCAAGTGAAGTATTGAAAGTAAAAGCACGAAGCTCCTACCTGCATACCTTGCTCGATGTGGTCAAACAGAGTGAGATCATCTTGCCTTGCTCTCGACAGCTTGCTCATTATCTGCGCGGTGAGTTTGACTATGTCACGTTCCCAAACCGCGCACCGGATGAGCTAAAAAATATTGTGCTGGTGGAATCGCACAATAAACGCATGCACCCTATGCATCAGTGGCTAAAACGAAAAATCATCGCTACTTCTCAAGCCATCATCCAAGAAAAACAATAAGCCTCTCCATCGAGAGGCTTGTTCTTAGAGGTTTGTTCTCAGAGTCTTGGCCTGAGGAGATTCCGCTTGTTCTGCGTTACTTTGCCGTCACGTTCGGGAAGTTGTGCATTTCTTCAATCGCTTTGGCTTTGTCACTTGGACGGTAAGCGCGCAGCGCGAAGTTCCAGCCCGCATCGTTCACTTCAATTACGTTATTCCCGGCACCACAGGTCTCGCCTTTCGGTGCGAAGTGAATGGTGTAAGAGCCATCTTTGTTTGGTACAGCGGAGGTTGAGTCTGCGCTGTTGTTATCCGTCATCAACCAGCCTTTGCCTGAATATGCGGTGATAGACCAGTAACCGCCTTTTTCGTAGCTTAGTGACGGTTTGTCGAAGGTGATGTCAGCACACTCAACTTTGCCAGTACCTGCTCGTGAGGAATACACCGCGTACTCTGCTGGTAAGCCAGCCCAGCCCACAGCGGTACCAATCATAAATTGCTTGTTATCTGGCGTTGCAGTAATGCCAGTAGTAAAGGCTTCTTCTGTCTTAATCGTGTTGACTTGCTTCTCCCATTTCGCACGCACCGCGTCGCGAGAGGCGCTGTCCCAATCTTGCGCTGGCTTAAATGGTTTTGCGGATTTTGCATCAATCACGGCGGCATCTTGTAAGCGATGTGCCTCTTCCATGCCTGCTGTCGTAGCGGTACGCATCAGGATGTAAATGTAATCCGAGCCTGCAATTTTCGAATCAATGTAGATCTCGTCACCACCATAAATCGCCATGTGGTTGTCGTGATTGTTGTTGAAGAAATGCATGATTTGGTAAGCATCACCTTTCGCTAAACGGAAAGTGGCACCTTTCGACACATCTACCACGGCTGTCGAGTAGAGTAAGTCGGTGTTTGAGCGAATGATCATCTGATTATCAACGGTGACGCTGTCTCGGTTGTGGTCAAACACATTGATTGGTTGGCGCTCTAGTTGTTGAGTGAAGTACAGGTCAGTTTCTGCACGGGCGAAGTTTTCGTCGGTCACTTCAACGGCTGCCATGGTCTGCATAGAGGTGATGGCAATAAGAGTCGCTAAGATGGTCTTTTTCATGTCGCTTACCTTGAGGTCGTCATTAAGAGATGACCTCACTTTATCGACATGTCTGTGATGACAGAAATGAATTGATGTAATTCAGGTGATAACCAAATCGAATTGCAAGCTCGGATTGCCAGCCGTCACACGCGATGCTGCTTTCGATATTGCAAAGGGGTAGTACCATTGGTGCGTTTGAACTGGCGGATAAAAGAGTCGGCAGAAGCGTAGCAAAGCATGTCAGCAATGGTGCCGATTGGATATTCGCTGTTGGTGAGCAGTTTCTTGCTCTCGGTGTCGCGAACTGAATTGACGATATCTCGGTAGGTGAGGTTATTTTTGTTCAACAAGTTCTGCAACGTTCTCGGGTGGATGCCGAGCATTTTGCTGACCAAGGTTTTGCTGATATCACCGAGAGGAAGCAATAACAGAATCGAGTTGGTGGTGATTTCCAATAGCGTGTTGTGATGTTGAAGGCCGTGAGAGACTTTGCGTCGCATTTGATTGGTAATGGTCATCTCTAAATCGGGCTTTTCTGTGAGTAGGGCTTTGGGGAACTCAAAACCATCGAACTGACTACCCAATATCACTTTGCATCCAAAGAAACGTTCAAGACGTTCTATCTGTGTTTGCGGCTGTGCTCCTGATTCACCTTGGTAGCGCGCTTTAAAATGCACTTGATGCAACTTCAACCGTTCTCCCAATACCATCTTGAACGTCGTAATAATGCCTCCGATGGAAAGTAAAGCGTGTTGGCTTGTATCGACATTGGGTTCGAATAAGAACTGAGTAAAGTGGCGAGCAATGTCGTCACGAATATCAAGTTGATGGCGAGAAGCACGTTGTTGATAGCTGTACAGACCAAACAAAACAGGATAGATGTTTGCGAGAGATTCCTGACTGGCAATCAGCAACATAGCGATGTCCAAAGACTGGTAGTCAATCAAGGTACTTAGCTCTAGGGCGAACAGCGGGTCTTTGGTCTCTTTGGCAGCCAAGTTCAGCAGTTCTGCAAATTGCTGGTGGCTAAGCTCTTGGTTTTCATCGTGTAAAGTTGAGATTTGAATATTGAGCTTTGAGGTTAAGGTTTGAGGCTCAACACCATATCGTCTGCACAATTTAGGGAAAGCAGAGAGGTATAACGCACTCAATCGATATTCGTTTTTCACTCAAATATTCTCAAAATGTCAATTTTTAGTCTTGGCTTGTTTTTATACTGCGCCACATTGAGTTGGTCAAGAAATGACTGATTTCAACTTCATCCGCCCGATACCGCCTGAAACGACGAGTAGAGAATAGACATGAAAAAAGTAACGAAAACCTTTATCTCTGGTTTGATATTTGCCGCTTTAACCAGTAGCGCATACGCAGACAACAACATCAAGATTGAGAACATGCACACCCGCTCTGGTGATTTTGCTTTTGAAACCAGCGTGCTCAATGGCATTCCAACAGAGGAAAGCTCAAAGAAACTGTTTAATCTGATGGATTTTCAGCGTGCGACACAAGCTTACATTTGGTCTATTCCGCTGACGTCTAACTACGCGTGGAAGGCGGCGTATGAAAAAATGGGCTCAGAAGATGGACAAATCACTTATGTGGCATCCCACCAGTCTAAATTGGGCGGCCTAACTTACAACACCTCAACGCCTTACGCGATTACATGGTTTAACGTAGAGAAAGAGCCCGTAGTGGTGAACATCCCGACCGACGAACTGCGTGGTGCGGTGCATACCATGTGGCAGATTGGCATTGCACAAATGACCAAGCCAGGCACATACGTGATAAAAGCTAAGGGCAGCGAAACACCAAAGAACCTACCAAAAGATGCGGTGGTACTTGAATCGGATACCAACTATGTCTTTTTTGGTGTGCGCTTAATGGCGAAAACCGAGAAACAACGCATGACGGACTTGGAGTCGATGTCAATCACGCATTTGGATGGCAAACCACTCAGCGATCGAGGTGTTAACTTCCCGAAAAAAGGTCTCGATGCGAAACATCCACGTGGTATGGAGTTTTGGCAAGTGCTTAACGAAGCTATTCAAACAGAACCTGTTGCAGAGCGCGATCGCATGATGCATGACATGTTGCGTCCATTGGGTATTCAGAAGGGTAAACCTTTCGAACCAAATGCCGAACAACTGAAGATCATGAAAGAAGCGGTCGTGCTTGGTGAGGCAATGACTAAGAATATCGACTTCAACAAAACAGGGCGCTTACCTCAGTCTGTATATGGCCCTGAGGGAAATCGCTGGGAAGTGGCAACAGCATCAACACCAAACCAAGATCGCGCTTATGGCATGGATCTCGATGGTCGCGCGGCATGGTTTTATGAAGCGGTGACGAACGATATTGCGATGCATGGCTTTGAAAATGGTGGCTGGGGTCAGATTTACCTTGATAACTATCGTGACGGCGAAGGCTATGGCCTAAACGGCAGTAATCACTACACGCTAACTTTAGATGGCGATGTGAATTACGCCGACCTGTTCTGGACTATTACTGTGTACAACGTGGAAAACCGCGCCATCATCGATAACGACATTCAACGTGCGGATGTGGGATCTAACGTTCCGGGCACAGTGAAAGACGCCAACGGTAACTACACGTTCCATTTCTCACCCACTAAGCCAGAAGGTGTGAATGAAGCAAACTGGGTACAAACTCGACCAGATGAAAACTGGTTTGTGTACTTCCGCGCTTACTCACCAAGCAAAGCGTTTGTTGAGCAGAAACCAGAAACGATTCTGCCAAACTTTAAACACGTGAAGTAACCCTAAAAGCCACCATGATGAAAATTGTTGTGGTGGCTTTTTAATTGTCCGAATATTCATCTGAGAGGTTCAGATTTCGTAATCAAACACGATGATATCTTCAAGCCGTGGTCTAAATACCTCTTTCAATGCATCGTGCTCTGGGTGAGGTAGGTAGTTCTGACGACCCGCTTCATCGGCAAACGTCATCATCACGGCGTGTGTGTAGTCTTTGTTTTTACCTTCTGGGCTGTTGTTTAAGCCCCATTCGACGTCGGTTACGCCTTCCACTTTCGTTGGCATAGCTTCAAATAGCTCTCGAAGTTGTTGGATTTTGTCGTCGGTGGCAGATGCTTTAAATTTGATGAGTAGAATGTGTCTGATCATGGTTTTGTGTTGTTATATTTTGTTGTGTTTGAAGAACAACACTATAACGGGCATCCACTCTAAAGTTAGCTTTTGGCTTCACAAAATAGGGAATCAAAAACGCGAGTACTTTGGCTCGCGTTTTAGTTAAGTTCGCTAGGTCGTAGGTCGTAGGTCGTAGGTCGTAGGTCGTTAGATGGGAACCGTTAACCCGCGATGCGTTTCACCAAGTAGAAATGCTTTTTACCGCGTTGAAGCAACCAGTATTGATCGAACAACGGGAAGTTCAAACTTGGGTTTTGTGCATCCACTTTCTCTCCGTTCACACTGATGGCGTTGTTGCCAATCAGCTCACGAGCAATGCGCTTTGAGTTGGCTAAGCCCGATTCAACCAGTAGTTCTACCAAGTCTTGCTCAGCACTTTGCATGCTTGGCAAGCCATCGAGTTCCAACTGTTTTAGCTCGCTCAAACTGAGTTGTTGCACATTGCCGCTAAATAGCGCTTGAGTGATTCGCTCTGCACTTGCTAAGCCTTCTTCACTGTGGACAAAACGCGTCATTTGCTCTGCTAAGATACGCTGTGCTTGCGGTTTGCCTTTGCTCTCTTTGTCTTGTGCTTCAATCGCGGCAATCTCATCGCAACTCAAGAAGGTGTAGTAGCGTAGGAAGTGGTAAACATCGGCATCTTCTGCGGATAACCAGAATTGGTAGAAAGCGTAAGGCGAGGTCTTACTTGGATCTAACCACACAGCGCCACCTTCGGTTTTACCAAATTTAGTGCCGTCAGATTTGGTGATCAAAGGTAGGGTTAGACCGAAGACCTGCTCACCATTTTGACGGCGAGTAAGGTCAATGCCGCTAACAATGTTGCCCCATTGGTCATTGCCACCGATTTGTAGGCGGCAGCCGTACTGACGGTTTAATTCTGCGAAGTCGTAAGATTGCAGCAGTGCGTAACTGAACTCGGTGAATGAGATGCCTTGGTCTGGACGTTGTAAGCGTTGCTTCACCGACTCTCGGCTGCTCATGGTGTTCACGGAGAAATGCTTACCTACATCACGGAAGAAGTCGATCACGTTAATCTGCTTCACCCAATCCGCATTGTTTACCATGATCATTGGCTTGCTGACTTGGTTATTCATCAACTGTTGAATTTGGTTCGACAGATCTTGTACCCAGCCCGTTACGGTTTTCTCTGAGTTTAAACTTCGCTCTGTGGCTTTAAAGCTCGGGTCACCAATCATACCGGTCGCACCACCAATCAGAGCGATGGATTGGTGTCCTGCATCTTGAAAGCGCTTAAGCATAATCAGTGGCACAAGGTGACCGATGTGCAAGCTACCTGCGGTTGGATCGAAACCGCAGTACAAAGTTTGTGGCTCGGAAATCAGTTGTTGAACTTGCTCTAAATCGCTCGCTTGGGAAATCAAGCCGCGAGCTTGTAAATCTTCAATCAGTGTCATCATCTTATCTTTATCTGGTTTGGTTGTATTCAGATTAAAAGGCGATGCGGAATCGAGGTATATCCCTAAAGGGACGGTTTGTTATCTTGATTGAGTGATCAGGTGGTTAAGAAACAGCTGAAAGAACTCGCTTAACGACGCCACATTCAGTTGTGCGTAGATGCGTTTACGGTGGTTCTTAACGGTGCCCTCAGCCACATCTAGCTGCGTTGCAATCTCTTTGCTGTCATAGCCTTGCGCGATCAATGCCGCGATTTCTTGTTCTCGATTAGTGAGGACGCTTTGGCCAAACGATGCCAGTGCGGATTCAATCGCGGCACGCATTTGCCTTGAATAAACGTTAGGGCTGAATACTGGCTCGGCGAGTGTAAACTCGGTTTGTTTCCAGTGCTGTTGGCACAGAGACTGTATAATCGCGAAGTAAGATTTGAGCTTGGTGACTTGAGGCTTGGTGAAGCGTTTATCGTCTTGCATAAAACCGAAGTAGAGCATCACCCAACGTGTCGGCTCGATTTCGATCAGCATGCTGAGTTCATCCTTCCAGCCCGTTTGATGGTAAAACTGCTCACAGTAGGCTTGGTAATCGAGATCGTTACGCGCGACGTCTTTGCCTACGACATCTTTGAGCGTAAAGATGCCTTGCTCTTTGTTGGCGTTAAGCTTCTGGTAAAACGGGTCGTTTTGAAAAGAGGTGGTGAGGTAACGCTGAAACAAAAGCTCGCGCTCATTCTCAATCGAATCATACAGATAGATAGGGTGTTTGCCTTCGCGGTAGCCGAGGATCACCGCACAATCAAAACTCAATAAAGAAGCTATAACGCGCATCAGTTTAGGCGTAAAACTTGGTGAATTTAGGGCAGAAATTGTCTCTGCAAGTTGAGTGTTGAATGCGTCGTAAGGCATGGGAGTTCGAGCGTGCGATAAAGGTTGAGATAAGCATAACGCAACGGGCTGGCATTCCAAAGTTATCTGCTATTTTGTTGTTCATGCGACGTTGTGGGTATAGAAATGTGCTGCATGAGACTCCTAGTCTCGCTTTGGCTCGCTGGAGTGACGGTATAAGGATTGTTGTGTGCTTCATAAGCACACTAGGTTCATGTTCTCATCGAAATATGCTGGAATGCCAGTGATGGGGCGAGTGTTGAGATAAACAAAAAGGGAGCCCTGTGCTCCCCATCAATAAATCATTGTAACCAAGCGATTACTGCGAATCGGTCAGCTCTTTGTTGACCCAGTATTTCGAGCCAGAAACGTTCGCATCAACCAACAAGCCAGTGGTGTTTAGCTGATACACGGCCACGCCGCTGTTGAATTGCGCTGTCATCTCTTCGCCATCCTCGCCTGCAACTAAAGAAGCTTCGCTCGATGCTTCCCAGCCTTCTTCAACAAAGGTGTTGAAGTCTTTTTCTTTCTCAAACAGCACGACTTGTTGGTAGAACTTACCGCCAACACCAAGGGCAACACCCGCACCAAACATGTTCATGTAAGTGCGCTTGTCGGTCGATTTGTTGACTGCAACACCAGAGCCGGAGTTGGTGTGGAACATCAGCGACAGTTTGCGTGAATCAAACACCGCGTAACCGTAAGCTTTGTCGTAGAGCATTTTAGCTTCGGGCTTCTCATTAAACAGTTTGAGCAAGGTGCTATCCGCCATCAAATCAATCGCTTGGCGCGCTTCTTCTGGCGTATCACCTTCCATCAGCTCATCAATTTTCTTGTCGGCTTCGTCGATCCACTCTTTACTGGTTTCAATACTTGCATCCGTCCATTCGCCAGCGGTGTTGATCGCATCTTCTGACCAATTAGTGAAATCTTCCCATGCTTGTTTTGAGAATTCTTTGGTGCTGTCCCACGTCTCCTTCGCCGTATCAGAAACTGCATCCCCTAGGTCTGAAAGGCTGTTAGAAATGTCGTCCCAGTCGGCATAAGCCGGAGAAGCGAGCAAGGTTAAGGCAGTGATAAGGGCAAGAGGCTTTTTCATATATCCATTCTTCTATGAAATAGGTGTGTTTTAATTTTAGGTGAAAAAGGGAGGAGGGAAAATGAAAGGAAGACATAGCTTGGGATTGCGGTCACGAACTTACATCGCTTTGACATGCTGGGTAAAGAAAAAGCCCACAAACTCAGGATCTTGAGGGCTTAGTATTACAAGTTAGGAAGGCTCGTTTTACTTGCTCACTTTACCTAGTTTCAACCAAGTATCGATAACCGTATCTGGGTTGAGTGAAACAGAGCTGATGCCTTGTTCCATCAACCATTCCGCAAGATCATCGTGGTCTGATGGACCTTGGCCACAGATACCGACGTATTTGCCTGCTTTGGTTGCCGCATCGATGGCCATTTGCAGCATGGCTTTCACTGCTGGGTTACGTTCATCGAATAGGTGTGCAACATCACCAGAGTCACGGTCAAGGCCAAGTGTAAGCTGAGTCATGTCGTTTGAACCGATAGAGAAACCATCGAAGTACTTTAAGAACTCTTCAGCAAGTACTGCGTTTGAGGGTAGCTCACACATCATGATGACTTTCAGGCCTTGGTCGCCGCGGCGTAGGTCGAACTTAGCCAGTAGGTCGATAACCGATGCCGCTTCGCTTGGTGTACGTACGAATGGGATCATGATTTCAACGTTCTTCAGACCCATCTCGTTACGAACGCGTTTGATTGCTTGAGTTTCTAGCTCGAAGCAGTCTTCAAACACTGGAGAAATGTAACGAGATGCACCACGGAAGCCTAGCATTGGGTTCTCTTCATGCGGTTCGTAACCTTTGCCGCCCACCAAGTTGCTGTACTCGTTCGATTTGAAATCAGACATACGAACGATCACGCGTTTTGGCCAGAATGCCGACGCGATAGTCGCGATGCCTTCGGTTAGCTTGCTAACGTAGAAATCGATTGGATCTTTGTAGCCACGGATACGCTCAGTGATTTCCGCTTTTAGCTCATCGCTTTGTGCGTCGAAGTTCAGCAACGCTTTCGGGTGAATACCAATCATCTTGTTGATGATGAACTCAAGACGCGCAAGGCCCACACCTTCGTTTGGAATTTGAGCAAAGTCGAATGCACGATCTGGGTTACCAACGTTCATCATCACTTTGGTTGGTAGCAGTGGAAGCTCATCGACCGCAGAACGTTTGATTTCAAACTCCAGCTCGCCTTGGTAAACGTAGCCCGTTTCACCTTCTGAACAAGACACAGTCACTGTCTCACCGTCAGTTAGCTTGCTGGTGGCATCACCACAACCAACGATAGCCGGAATACCAAGCTCACGTGCGATGATCGCTGCGTGACAAGTACGGCCGCCACGGTTCGTGACAATCGCAGACGCCTTCTTCATTACTGGTTCCCAGTCTGGGTCAGTCATGTCAGTAACCAGTACATCGCCTTCTTGTACCAATGACATTTGGTCTAGAGAGTCGACTAAGCGCACTGGGCCTTTACCGATACGCTGACCAATTGCACGACCTTCAACCAAAACATCAGCTTTGTTGCTTAGCTCGTAACGTTCAATCACGTTTTGCTCGCTTTGAGAACATACTGTCTCTGGGCGTGCCTGTACGATGTAAAGCTTGCCGTCGATGCCATCTTTTGCCCACTCAATATCCATAGGACGTTTGTAGTGCTTTTCGATGATCATCGCTTGTTTTGCTAGCTCTTTGATCTCTTCATCATTCAGAGAGAAGGCGTTGCGCTCTTCTACTGACGTGTCGATGATCTCAACTTGCTTACCGATCTCTTGACGGTCTGAGTAGATCATTTTGATCTGCTTAGAGCCAAATGTCTTCTTAACGATAGGGTGTTGACCTGCTTCTAGCATTGGCTTGTGAACGTAGAATTCATCAGGGTTAACCGCACCCTGAACCACCATTTCACCCAAGCCCCAAGAAGAGGTGATGAACACGACTTGGTCGAAGCCAGATTCCGTATCTAGAGTGAACATAACGCCAGAAGAGGCTTTATCCGAGCGCACCATGCGTTGGATACCTGCCGACAGCGAAATGCCGCGGTGGTTAAAGCCTTGGTGTACACGGTATGAAATTGCACGGTCATTGAACAAAGAAGCGTAAACGTGCTTGGTTGCTTCTAGTACTGCATCAATGCCTTTTACGTTTAGGAACGTTTCTTGCTGACCAGCAAATGACGCATCCGGTAGATCCTCTGCAGTTGCAGAAGAGCGAACGGCAACAGAAATCTCAGGATGATTGTCTGTCAGTTCTTTGTAGTTATCACGGATGTCTTGTTCAAGATCCGCAGGGAACGGGGCTTCTAATACCCATTGACGAATGGTGGCACCTGTCTTACGCAGAGCTTCTACATCCTCAACGTCTAGTTCATCAAGTAGTTGGTGAATACGCTCATCCAAACCTTCGTGGTCAAGGAATTGGTTAAACGCATACGAGGTTGTCGCAAAACCGTTTGGTACTGATACACCAACATTGGCGAGGTTAGAAACCATTTCGCCAAGTGAAGCATTTTTACCGCCGACCTTGTCGACATCATCCATGGATAGTCCATTGAACCAGAGGGTGTTCTTTTGCATGTCTTTCTCCAGAAACATTGCAGCTTTGTAGGGGATTAATACCAACCTCGAACAGCGGTGGTTCATCCTTGCAGGTCAATGTCATCGAAGACACAGTTTCGGGCTGATAAGAGCCATTGCAGCTAAGGGGCGTTAACTACAACTTCCCAACTAGGGCTTAAACGAATTTTCCGACGCAAACATGGTTCAACACTTTTCGTGGTTGATATGAAAGGCAAACGATTACGTGTTTACTTAAAAAAACTCCGAAGAATTTTCAAAGCTGTGGGGCACGCAATTGCAAGCCAAACTCATTTATTAATATTATGTAAACCATCCTACTCAAATGAATTTGAAAAAATAAACAAAAATGCAAATAAATAGCCAAAGTCGTGATGTATTCTATGTTTCTGACGGAACGGCCATAACATGTGAGACATTAGGCCATGTTGTTTTGGGTCAGTTTTCCTTCATTCCTAATGAAAAAACCTTTCCTTTTGTCGAAAGTGAAGACAAAGTTGTCGATGTTATCAAGGAAATCGAGATTTCCTACCAGCGTGATGGGGTTAAGCCCTTGGTATTCTTCTCGATTGTTGTGCCAGAAATTCGTGAAATGTTACTCAAAGCGCCAGCTCACGGTTATGACGTGCTGGAGAGCATTGTGCAGAAGGTGCAAGACGACATTCAGATGGAGCCACAGCCGAAGATGCAGCGCTCACGTAGCGTAAGCAAAGATTCGGATACCTATTTCGACCGTATCGCTGCGATTGAATACACGCTTGCTCACGATGATGGCATCACACTTAAAGGCTTGGATGAGGCCGATATTATCCTCCTTGGCGTGTCACGCAGTGGCAAAACACCGACCAGCCTGTACATGGCGATGCAATTTGGCTTACGTGTGGTGAACTACCCGTTTATTGCAGAAGACGTCAAGATGATGCGCTTATTGCCGGAGTTTGAGATTCATCGCCACAAGTTATTTGGTTTAACCATCAATCCAGAACGGTTGAACGAGATCCGCGAGAACCGATTGTCAGGTAGCGAATACGCGAGCACAGAGCAATGTAAGTTGGAGCTTGATACGGTAGAAGCGCTGTTTAGACGGGAGGCAATCCCTTACATCAACACTTCGTCTTTGTCGGTGGAAGAGATCACTACGCGGATTCTTGAAAGGGCAGGGATGAAGCGTCGTTTGTTTGGCTAAGCCGCCCTTGCTTGGCAAAGTTACCAATGCTCAAGCACAAAAGAGGAGACATCTGCGTCTCCTCATTTTAACCAGCGGTTAGCTTTTACTTATCGGAAAGTTCGCGATCCGTCCGATTAGTAATGTTGGAACATCTTCTGGATGTCTTGGTAATTTTGGGTTTGTGTTAGCGATAGCATCAACAAAATACGAGCCTTTTGTGGGTTCAGAGTACCAGATGCCACGAAACCGTATTTATCGTCGTCAATTTCCGCATCTAAGGTAGTAGAGCCAGTGGGCGTGCGAGAGCTACGAACAACCATGATGCCGTCTTTACTCGCCTTTTCTAACTCATCAAATACGGTGTGGTACAAGTTACCATTGCCGACACCTGCGCTGACGATGCCATCAAACTTCGCATCGACGAATGCTTTCACAGGTAAGTTAGAAGCATTTGCATAGTTATAAACGATTCCAACTTGTGGCAGCTTATCGAGCTTGGAAACATCGAAGGTTGTTTCAGTGGTGTGTTTGCGCTCTGGGCTGCGTTGGTACTTCGCATCGCTGTTGTGAATGTAACCGAGTGGGCCAAAGTTCGGTGATTGGAAAGTACTGACTGATGTTGTGTTGGTTTTCGTTACGTCACGCGCATCAAAAATGGTGTCATTCATCGCAACCAAAACACCTCGACCTTGAGAGTCTTCATCCGTTGCCGTCACCACTGCGTTGTAGAGGTTAACTGGGCCGTCTGCACTCATTGCCGTAGAAGGGCGCATTGCACCTACGATCACAACAGGCTTGTCACTCTTCACCGTTAAATCTAGGAAGTAGGCGGTCTCTTCTAAGGTGTCGGTACCATGAGTAATCACAATGCCATCTACGTCGTCCTGAGCGAGCAGTTCATTCACACGCTTGGCTAACGTTAGCCAGACTTCATCGTTCATGTCCTGAGAGCCGATGCTGACCACCTGTTCACCAGAAATGTCGGCAATCTTGGTCATGCTAGGCACTGCGTTGATCAGTGATTCTACTCCAACCTTACCGGCGGTGTAGTTGGATTCAGTGGCGGATTGCCCTGCACCAGCGATAGTGCCGCCGGTTGCTAAGATCTTGATGTTAGGTAAATCAGCATTTGCAAAAGCCAGTGAGCTCATGCATAAACCGAGTGTTATCGAACTGAGGCGGAGAAACTTTTTGGTCATAGGAATCACCTGTCTTGGGTTAGATGTTGGGGGAAGCGTTATCTATCCTAAAAACAGTGCGGTAGATTTTTTGAGCACAACTTCACCAATTTACAGATGAAAATCGTGATCAACCAATCAGTTAAAGAACATTAAATCAACCATTTAACTTAGTATATGCGCTTCATTAACAAGTGAGATCTTTCAGCAGTCTGTTTAACAATTGGTTAATTGCTATTTATGCATTTGTAATTAACGACTGGATTTGACGATGTATTGAGGAAGAAAGCTTTGGCTGAGCACCGCTTGCTCAGCCAAAAATTGGGTTGATTAATCTTAGCTAAGCGCAGGCGCGAGAGTTTGAAGATCGGCTGGTTGGTGCAATGCCAAATAGTCTAGAAACTCAGGCTTTGGAATAGGTTTTGAAAAGTAGAAGCCCTGTATGTTGTAGAAGCCGAGGTCATGTAGAGCCCACAATTGCGCCTCCTCTTCGACACCTTCCACAATGACAGACATATTCAGTGTCTGGGAAAGAGTGTGTATCGCCTCGAGTAAAGGTTGCGTTGTTTTTCCGTTACCTAAACTGGTTACGAAGACGCGATCAATCTTGATGATGTCGAATGGGTATTGCCCAATAAAATCCAGACCAGAATAGCCTGTACCAAAATCATCAACGGCAATACGAATGCCCAGTGAAGCCAGTCGGTCCAAGTGTTGACGCAATATTGAAAACTCATCTTTGTTAAAAATCGCTTCTTCGGTAATTTCAAATACCAAACGTTCACTAATGAAATAACTGAACATCAAGCGAGACTCGACTTCTTTAATGAAGTCATCTCTGAGAATCAAAGAGCGACTGACGTTAACGCTAATGTAGCGATCATGAAAGGCTTTCTTATTTGTTGAGATCATCTTGATCGCTTTATCCAACACCAGATAAGTGATTTGATCGATCATCCCAACTTTCTCGGCAAGAGGGATAAAGATACCAGGAGAAATGAACCCTTGAACCGGGTCGTTCCAGCGCACTAAAGACTCGCCACCGATGACACTGCCATCACGTTGGTCGACGATAGGCTGATAATGCACACTCAAGTTGCGCCCTTTGATAGCTTGAGCCAGAGAGAACTCCAAACTGTTTCTGGCCACCTTTTTTGAATTAAAAAACAGATGGACGACCAGAGCACAGGCCATTCCTAGCAGCCCAATCCATAACTTGCTTGCCAAGAATTGCCAATAGAATGCATAACCAATTGTCGAGTAGACCGTGAAAGGGAGGATTTCTGAAGTGATTTGTTCGCTGCGCAGTGCGTTGCCATCAGTCAGATCAACAGCGGTTCGATTAATAATATCGACTCGATACTTCATGTCACCGAAGCTAAAAATATCCTTCACCAGCATTTCCAGTACTTGTTTTGGAAATACCACACTGATGCCTCGCCCTTTATCCGAACTAAATAATAGAATCAATGCTTGGTTATTGGTCAACGCTCGCTGCGTGTAAGACAGCGTGGCGTGTACATCGCTATCACCCAAGCGTTTTAGTATTGTCGAGTAAATCCGAAAGGACGGATGACGTTCGCTACTGGTGCACTGTACCTTGCCATTTTGATCAAATGTAGCGATGTCTTTTGCCATCCCTAAACCAAAGATGTTGGTGCGTAAGTCGTGGATCAGTTCGCTACACGGTTTGAGATAAAACTCATCATCGAGTAAATGAGCTAACTGTTGAACATTGCTGTGAAACTCAGATTCAATTGCCTCTACTGCCTCTACTGCCTGTTGTGTGAGCTTTTTATGATATTGATGGGCAAAAGGGATAAATGCCACCATAGTGATCGAAAAAGAGAGTAGGCCGACAACACACAGTGTGAGGTTGTTACTCCACTTTTTAGATGGATTGGAGAAGAATCGATTTGCCACAGATATAAGTACAGCAGGTAAGTAATGACATAAAACTATAATAAGCATGTCAATTTTAGGAATTGTTCAATGTAAAGTGTGATGTGAGTCTTATAAAATTTACGCAAGTTACTATTTTTTAATAAAAAATAAGATTCTCTTTCTCATAAGTTTGGTAAATGCCCCTTTCGGTAATATTTGTTATGTAATGGTTTGCACTTCAATTTTTTTTCATAGTTTTGTCTGAAAAAAGTTGTTCAAAGTGTCGTTGAAACACGCATTTTCCATCGTTTACTCTGACATTTTCTTAACGAAGTGTTTCAAAACTTGGTTTAGTTTATCTACAGCAAACGATTTCTTTGTACGTCTGCAATTAACAAGAGGTTAGGGATATGATTGCCAAGGTTTTCTCTGTAGAAGTGACTTGTCCAAGTTGTGGTGAGCTTCATACTAAAAAGTCTAGGGACTGGTTTATAGATAAAAGTACGCCGTTTTTAGCGGGGGAAGGATATGACTTTTACTGCGCTTGTGGGCAAGAAGTTGAGTTCTCCTTGTTGTCTCAGCAGCACGGCTCTGTGGCGAGGCCGTTGGAAGAGTTAGCGTTCTGACGCTCGGTAGGACAGTATTGCTTGACCAAGGTATAAAGTGCATAAAAAAAGCGGCTTTACCCCGGAAAAGATAAAAGCCGCTTGCTAATATAACCAAGCACTTACTGTAACTTGGATATAGACGTGTTATTCCACGTCTTAGCGCATAATCATTTGTTCACGACCAGGGCCAACCGATACCATTTTCACTGGTACGCCCATTAGCTCTTCAATACGTAGAACGTATTTTTGTGCCGCAACTGGTAGCTCTTCGAATTTACGGCAACCGGTAATGTCTTCACTCCAGCTTTCCATCTTCTCGTAGATTGGTGCTAGTGCAGCCGTTTGAGGCCAAATTGGGTTCTCACTGTGCTCGCCTTCGTAACCAACACAGATTTTTAGATCTTTAAGACCTGTCAGACAGTCTACTTTTGTCAGTGCGATTTCAGTCGCTGCCTGAAGCTCAACGCCGTTCTTAGTCGCTACTGCATCGAAGTAACCCATGTCACGTGGGCGACCTGTTGTTGCGCCGAACTCACCCGCTAGTTCACGGAATGCATCTTGCTCTTCCATTGCAGTGATTAGCGTACCAGTACCTACTGATGAGCTGAACGCTTTTGCGACTGCAATAACACGCTCTGGACGCAGAGCAGGAAGACCACTACCGATGCCAGCGTACATAGACACAACGTTTGAAGAGGTTGTCCATGGGTACTCACCGTAAACAAGGTCACGGCCCGCACCTAGTTGTGCTTCGAACAGTAGAGTTTGGTCTTTTGCTTGTAGCTCTTTTAGCGGCAGCGTTACGTTGCAAATAGCATCACGCCAAGGGGCAGACACTTCCAGCAACCAGTTCGCCATTTCTTCAGCGGTTTGCTCGAATTCAAACGTTGGGTAAAGGGCACGTAGTTGTGGAAGTTTCCAGTCCATCCAGAACTTGATGCGTTCTACTAGAACTTCTGGTTGTTTTAACCAACCAACTAGGATGCCTTTTTTCATCACACGGTCGCCGTATGCAGGTGCAATACCTTGACGAGTTGAACCGTATGCTTTGTCGCCTAAGCGTTGTTCTTCTAGCGTATCTTCTAGTGCGTGTAGAGGTAGACATAGTGTTGCGCGATCAGAGATGCACATGTTCACTTTAACGCCCGCTTCCGCGACTTCCGCAATCTCCTGAGACAGCGACGCAGGGCTGATAACCATACCCGGACCTAAAACTGCCAAACAGTCAGGGTTGAAAACGCCACTTGGTAGCTGGTGCAGCTTGAACGTACCTAGGTCGTTAACTACGGTGTGACCCGCGTTGTTACCACCTTGGAAACGAATGCTTGCAGAAGCTTGCTCTGCCAAAAAGTCAACGATGCGGCCTTTGCCTTCATCACCCCAGTTTGCACCCACAACAACGATAGACGACATAATTCATTCTCCAAAAACAGACCGGAAAATCTTAGGATGCTCGCATGAATAAGAGAAATTAATTATACTCATTAACTTGATAAGAAAATCATATCGGGTAATTTTCTATGTTAGATTTGAACTGGTTACGCACCTTTGTCACTTTGGCAGAAGTAAAACATTTCGGAAAAACAGCGATTGAACTGCACATGACGCAGCCAAATGTCAGTCTTCATATCAAACAGCTAGAGCAAGCAACGCGGGCTAAGTTGATTGAACGTAACCCTGTGCAATTGACCCAAGCCGGAAAGCGTTTGTTAGACACCGCACAGCACATGCTGAATGAGCTGCAAATCTGTCAATCCGATCTCAATGCCATTAATGACTTAACGCAAGGAACGCTCTCGATTGCGGCGAGTGATATTGTCTCGCGCCTGTTACTTATCAAGCCATTCCAACAATTCAAAAACGAATATCCTGGTATCGACTTAGCGCTGTTCAACACCACTTCATCGCAAGCGGTAGATTTAGTAAAAAGTGCACGCGCAGACATCGGCTTTGTTATTGCACAGAAAGAGAGTCAACCACTGCACTTTACTCCTCTGACGCAAATACACTGGTGTGCTTTCGGCGATAATATTTTCAAATGGGAAGAGAACACGGAAGAGAACCAAACCTTGATTCTACTGGGGCACGATACCCGAACGCGTGAACTGATTGATGCCTCTCTGCCAGAGCTAAACCTGCCAAAACACAGAGTTATGGAAGTGGGTAGTGTAGAGGCGCAAATCGACTGGGCCGAAGCCGGCTTTGGAACGGCGATTGTGCCTGATTTCTCACTAGATCCAAGATTAAAACTCTCACGAGAAGTGACGCCCTTACCTAGCTTCCCCAACACCGATTTTGGCTACATCGTGCGCCAGAATCAGGTGCTATCCAAAGCCGCCAAACAGTTATTGAAGTGGGTGGGTGAGAATGTATCTGTGGTAGAGGTTTAACGGTTTGAAAGACACAACGATTACCATCTCGTTACCATCCTTGATTCACCGAATTGGTGGTGACCATGCTAAGCGAGCCAAAGCTATAGCCGCAGAGAACAAGTGCGAACTGAAGCGCATTCGACGCTCTCGCAATTGGCAAATTACGGGTGAGGCTTTGGATTTAAAAGCGTTTCTTGACCGTATCAAGGTAGAAGAAGCCGAGCCGATGCGATTTATGGTCAACAAAATGGAAGCTGGTCTAGCCAAACATAGCGATAAGCTTGAGCCTTTGGAGGCTAAGCTCATTCGATTGGTAATGGAGAACCCAAACATTACTTTGGCTGAATTGATGTCGGAGACCAACTGTACTATCGCGCAAGCGCGAACGGCGCGCTTTGAGGCCGAGACGCTTTAAATTCATCTCGATTTGAGTTGTTTCCTGTTTCAGCAAGAACTCCAAAAATAGCCCACACTATGAAAGTGTAAAAGCAGAATACTTGGAGGAAAACATGCGATGGCGCAATAGTAAAAGAAGCTCAAACGTAGAAGACCGTCGAGGACAATCAGGGGCAAGAAGCTCTTCCTCAACAGGCTTACTCGTTGCGCAATTGTTCCGTTTTCTGCCTTTCCTCTTAAAAAGCAAGGTAGGGCGAGTGGTGTTACTTGGTGGTGTTCTGTTCTTTGGGTATCAAGCTCTTATGGGAGATGGTGATCTGATGGGACAAATTGCAGGCTCGCCAGCAGTGACGCAACAGTCAAACAACTCAGCGGATAGCCAAGCGTTAACGGATGAGAATGCCCAATTTGTTGCGGCTATACTAGGGACGACCGAAACGGTTTGGGGTGAACTGCTGCCTAATGGTTATTCAGAGCCGACTTTAGTGTTGTACAGTGGTTCTACAATGACAGGGTGCGGCGTGGGTAGGGCGGTGACAGGGCCGTTTTATTGTCCAGCAGATCGGAAAATATATCTAGATTTGAGCTTTATGGATGAGCTTAAAAGACTCGGAGCACCGGGAGACTTTGCCTTCGCTTACGTAATTGCTCATGAAGTTGGCCACCACGTACAAACACTGCTTGGCACCAGCACTCAAGTTCGCCAATTGCAACAGCAATCCTCTCGAGTTGAAGCGAATGAATTGAGTGTCAAACTTGAACTGCAAGCTGATTGCTACGCTGGCGTATGGGGATTCTACGTCAATAATGAGATGAAACTGCTTGAGCCTGGAGATATGGAAGAGGGGATTGCTGCGGCAAGTGCTGTGGGCGATGACCGATTACAATCTATGGCAGGGCAAAGTGTGCAGCCCGATAGTTTTACTCATGGATCTTCAGAGCAGCGGGTCGAGTGGTTTCAAAAAGGCTTTCAATCGGGTGATCCAAACCAATGCCAAACATTCGAAACTAACTGAGCAATGATGAGAGAGAATTATACAGTTTGAAGGTCAAGCAACCGTGATCTTGGTTTTGCTGTTTACAAAGAGTGAAACCAGACGGGAGCTTGACCTTGCTTATCGAGTTTTGTTGCGAACTCGCTTTACCACATCAAATCGTCTGGCACGACGAAATCTGCGTATGGGTCATCTTCTGCTGGGATATCTGACTCAGGCTCTTTCTGTTCAATGATCACAGACTCGTCACGCTGAGCAATCTTGTTTGCAACAGGGCGAGGAATAACTACATAGCTCTCACCGACGATGGCAATCGCCAAGATACCTTTGATCAATTGATCACGGATGATTGAATCGACGTAAAGCGACTTCACAAGTGTACCGTGTGTGAAGTTGTATTTGATGTCGCCATCTTTCAAATCAACCTTGTTCATTTCAATCAACTGGTTGATTTGCGCTTTGATTTCTTTGTTCAAGCGTTCTGCATTTTGTTGCTCGCTCAATTGCTTGTCACGCTCTAACTGCTGACGTTTGTTCTCTTCAACCGCCGCCTTTACTTCGCGAGCTTGAACGCGTGATTTTTTAGAGCCTTTTTTCGCTTTTTTCAGTTTTTTCTCGTTAACCAAGCCTGCTTTTAGCATCTGCTCTTGAAGGGTAAGTTTTGCCATGTTCTATCCAGTAAGTGCGCAATTTTGTGCATTTTAACCAGTCATTCGTCGCAAAGAAAGGGGCTGGTGCCTTTCTCACCTACATTGGATTGCTTGAAACAAGGGTAGCAATAGCATTGAGAAGTGGTTCAAATAAAGAACTTTATGCGATAAAAATAAATAATATTAAATAGGATGCCGTGTTAAATATAATTAGCCATACCTAGAGCTCTCATCTCTAATGTTTGTTTTATAATTTAAATCTGAATTTATTGTGACGCTGTTAATATTAGTAACTATTAAATAAAGTACATTTTATTTGGTTGGTTTTAAATTTGTCGATATCAGTCACAAAAGAAAAGGTAAGGAAATAAACTTAATTAATGATCCTTTACCATAACGCGATGACACTCATCATTTAATATTGTTGCTAGTAATGACCGATATATTACTGTCTTTCCCGACGAATGTTTTCTTTGTACCTTTTGTTTTTCTTCTTCTTATTATGTGCATTGATCTCATCTTCAACGTGGTAGATGTAGCCGTTGCAGATATAGAATTATTCGAGTCAGGCAGTCTATTTAGCGGTGGACTTCTATTACCACCTATATTATCCAAAGTACCCTTGGCGGTAGGTTTGTGTGTTAGTTTCTTTTTCGCCACTATTCTATCGTTTTACTCATCATCTTTTCTAAATCAACACCTTAGTTCTGTTTTTTTGATGGTTGCGGAACTTGTCTCTATTCCAGTTAACTTCTACCTATCCTTGTATATCAGCGCGAAGCTATTAAGCCCTTTAGCGCCACTTTTTGATAAGAGTAAAGCTTTTGCAAAGGTCGACTTTATTGGAATGAAAGCAAAAGTTCACAGCAGTGAGGTGAACAGTCAACGTGGTGAAATTATTGTTCATCATAATGGCAGCGAATTTTTACTGGATGCACGGATTTTGGAGTCTGATGCGCCCATTGAATATGGGAACGATGTTGTGATCGTTTCGCTCAATAAACAAAAAAAATATTACATTATTAATCAGTAGCTAGAAAATTAAGGAGCAGCTATGCAGATTTCTCCAAGTCTGATATTCCTTGGGATTGGTATCGGGATTTTTTTGATTATTCTTATCTTTCTCACCACCCGATATAAAAAGGTTCGAGGTGAAGGCGACGCACTAATTGTCAATGGACTGCATGCCACGCGCGCTTCTCTAACTGGTACTTTTGTATGGCCAGTGATCAACAAATTTGAGTTTATGGATATTACTCGTAAGAAGATCTCTGTTGTTCGAAGTGGCCGCAAAGATCAAGAAGGCGAAGAATACGAAGGCCTTCATTGCCGAGACAACATTCGTGCGGACCTTAAAGTTGATTTTTACATCGGTGTGAATCACGAAGAAGAAGACATTGTTCGTGTTGCTAAACTTTTTACTGCTCATGATGCTTCTAACCTAGATCGCCTAAAAGAGCACTTCCAGCCTAAGTTCTCTGAAGCACTGAAAACGGCAGTAAAACAGTTTGAATTTGAAGAGCTGTTAACGAATCGCCGCGCTTTCCGCGATGCCGTTGTTGAAGTCATCGGTAGCGAAATGGATGGCTTTAAGATCTACGACGTTGTTATCGATAAAGTTGACCAAACCGCACTGGACGCCCATAGCCCGGGCAACATTCTTGACGTAGAAGGTATCCGTAAGATCTCTGCCATCACAGCGCAAAAGAATACGGAAACCAACGCGATTCGTCAGGATGAACGTACAACGATCAAGAAGAAAAACGTTGAAGCTGAAGCAAACCGCTTACAGCTTGATAAGCAAGAAAAAGAAAGTATTGCCCGCACTCAGCGTGAAATCGATATTATCAAAGCGCAAGAAGAAGCGTTGGCCGCTGAAAAACGTGAAGAATATGAGCGAATCACTAAGCTAGCGGAGCTGGAAACTGAAGAAGAAGTGGCCAAGAAGCGCGAAAGTGTCGAGATGGAAGTCGAGATGACGCGTATCGCAAACCAACGCCAAGTGGCAATTCAACAAGAAGAATTGAACCGTTCAGTAGAGACTGAGCGAGTTCGTACTTCTACGGAGGTTGCTGAGCGAGAAATGCAGAAAGAGACGACGGTAGAAGAAGCGATGAAGTCTGTCGCGGAAACTCGTTCTCAACGAGTAGAAATCGAACGTAAGATTGCTCGTGAAGAAGAAGAGACGGAAAACCTACGCGTTAATGAGCGTGTGAACCGTGAAAAACGCATCAAACTGACGGAAGCAGAAGCGGTTGCTGAATCTGCACAGATTGAACTGCTGGTTGCCGCTCGTGCAGAAAAAGATGCCGCTCGCGAACGTTCTGAACGTATTTTGATTGAGAACGAAGCTGAACTAAAAGTGAAAACGCGTGATGCGGAAAACGAGCTAGCGGTGAAGACACGTCAAGCCGAAGCAGAACAAGTAGTAACGACCAAGCGTGCGGAAGCTGAGTTTGTGGCGAAAGACCGTGAAGCTGCAGCAAAAGAGCGTATGGCACAAGCAGAGAAAGAACTGATCAGTGCTACGGGTCTTGCTGAAGTGGAAGTTGAGCGCGAGCGTGCACTTGCGATCAAAGAGACGGGTGAAGCAGAAGCTTACACCTTACAAAGTGCCGGTGAAGCGGAAGCGCAAGCTCTACGTGCTAAAGGCCTGGCAGAAGCAGAAGCTCAGACAGCTCGCTTCGAGGCAGCTCAGCAATACGATGATCACACCCGTGAACACGACAAGTGGGTGATGCAGTTGCAACAAGAGAAAGACCTTGAATTGGCGCGCATTGATGCTCAGAAAACCGTGGTTGGGGCGAACGCTCAAGCCTTGGGTGAGGCGCTATCGAAAGCCGATATCCGTTTGTTTGGTGGTGAAGGAATGGAGCAAATCCGTCGCACTATCATGGATGCCGCTGTCGTCGATGCGAAGTTTAATGAATCAGAGGTTCTTAACCCACTGGTCTCAGATTATGTGAATGGCAACCGTAGCTTGCCACAAGACATCAAAGACGTGTTAGAGAGTACGGAACTGAAAAGCAGTGACTTGAGTAATGTCGCGCTCGCGAGTTTACTGAATTCACAAGGTGGTGCTGCGGAGCTAATGAAGAAAATCCAAAGCTCCCTAGATACGACAACCAGCGATAAATCATAATTTTCACTCTCTCTAAAAAATCCCGCTTCTTCGTAAGCGGGATTTATAGGTATTAGCATGTCAGATATGACTCAAAAAGCGGTGAGTGATGCTGGTGCATACGATGTTTTAAAGACGCGTTTGTTGCAGCAAGGCAGCCAGCTAAAGTCTCTCTCCCAATCCTTCAATCAGCAACGCCAAGAAACGTTTGGCGGCCAAGATTTTAAATTGATCGGTAAGGTCAATGTTCAAACCGATGCTAAGTGCATTCCAATCGATATGGCTCAGGTAAACCAGCATTTATTGTTCGGTTATCATGTGCAAGTTGGGATGAAAGCGACGCCTTCATTAGACGATGTGTTTGGGCTTTATCACCTCCATGAAAATGAAGGTACATTTCGTGTTGAGCCGCTTCCACTTGAATCCAGTTTTTTATCCGATTCCCGTTTTAGCCATGAATTGACGGAACTGTTTACGTACTACCGAGACGCAAAGCTTTCTCAAATCTCTCGTCAAGAAAGCACGCTTTATATCGCCTTCCAAATTGGCATGCGTCCAGAAGACAGAAAAGTTTTTCGTTTTCAGATCAACGCTCATTCTATCGAGTACATTGATTCCTTAGGTCAGAACGCCTTAACCAGTGTTCCTCAACATGATTTTGATTGGATCCCAACAACACGAGATGACCACGTGCTTGGCGATCATCCGCATGTGTCTATTCAAGATAAGTTGTTTGTTGAATGTGTTGGCGGGGACTTAACCATCAAGGTCGAAGACAATACCAAAGATGGTAAAGGTATCTATAGAGAAGACGTTGAAGACCCACACCAAAGCGTGGCTGACGCACACATCGATTACGCGTTTGTGGGAGACTTAATTGCGCTACGAGTAAAGCCAAACCGAGAAAAACACGCTCGATACTTCCTCTACAATTCAGTGACTCAGTCCGTCGTAAGGGCTGATGCATTAGGGGCAAGTACAAAAACGTTACCTGAAGATCATGGCGTGCTGTACGCCAATGGCTACGTATTATCAAATGGCGAAGACAAACAGTTCGCCTTTGACGCTGACCAGCTCAAGTTCTTTCAGCAGATCACGTCACCGAATGGAGAGGACATTCTTTATATCTTTTTCAACGCCGTTGAAGGTTATTACATCGCGTACACCTACAACTTGATTGAGAAGAAATTTGAAGCACCAATGGAGAGCCACGGTTACAGCTTATACCCAGATGGCCGCTGGTTAGTGTTTCAATTGTCTGAGAATGAAGAGGCGTCGACCATCCACCCGATGAGGATTTGGGATACGCCATTTTCTACCCCAGAGCACTATGCGAAAGTCAATGCGCAAACCCAAGGCAGCAGTCCACTGTTCAATCTTGGTAATACTGAGTTGGTTCGAGCGTTGTCTTCTGTTCTTTCGATTTGCCAATTAGCGCAGAGTGAAGAAGTAACTCAAGCGGCCTATGAAGTACTTATCAAGCAGTGTCGCTCGACCCTCGATCACTACACTTGGCTCAATCATGATTACGCTTGCGGAATAGGCAGTGCGATCAATGAACTCATGGGGACTACCGATAAGATCATCGATGAGTTTGCCAAAGTTCAGCAGTTACAAAAACATGCTTCAAGCAGCCTTGATGAGCAAAAATCGGCAGTTTCCGAGCTCATTGGCAAAATCAAACTGGCCCCAAAAGAGCAAGCGAACACATTACTGAGTTTGCTTAGTGAAGTAAAAGGGCAAGTCGGTGTGACTATGTCGCTCCGTCAGCAACATTACATTGATGAAGTTCAAGTTGACTGTTTGCTTGAAGAATTACAGGTACAGCGCGAGTCACTTAATCTGCATTTGCTCAACCTTCTTCAAGACGAAAAAGCGTACGTCCCTTTCAAGAAGCAAATTCAAAAAATTGAATTACAGCTCGAAGAAGTAACTAAAACGGCTGAGATTCAGAAGCTTAATGAAGAAGTGGAAACGCTTCGTCATGAGCTCCAGATAGTGACAGAAGAAGTCACGGACATCGAAACAGAAGATCCGACACAAGCAACTCGAATCTTAGACCTCACCACAGAAGTAACGTCGCTGCTTAACACTGTTTCAGCCAAGCTAAGAGCAAAGTCTCAAGACTTACAAAGTGAAGAAGCTCAAGCGGAATTCAGTGCTCAATTTAAGCTACTCAGCCAGTCGGTGAGCAGTGCAATGGAGCAAGCGTTAACGCCAGACGATTGTGATACCCAGCTTGCTAAGCTTGTTGGGCAATTGGATAAGTTAGAGTCGCGCTTCGCGGATTTCGACCAGTTTTTAAGCGAGATTTATTCAAAGCGTGATGAGATCCAATCAACGTTGGATAACCACAAGCAACAGCTCATTGCAGGTCAACAACGTCGAGTACAAAACTTACTTCAAGCCGCCAACGTCACCATGAGCAGCATAGAAAAACGCGTTGAGCGATTCGATGATGTTGCAGGGCTAAACAGCTACTTTGCCACCGACGCAATGGTTCTCAAGCTACAACAGTTGTCTCAGACTATTCGTGAGCTTGGCGACAGTGTCAAAGCAGACAGCGTTGACTCAAAATTGAAGTCGCTTCAAGACCAATCGCTACGCGCATTACGAGATAACCAAGACATCTTCGAGAAAGGTGGTACGGTTCTACGCTTAGGCAAGCATAGATTTAGTGTGAACCAGCAACCACTTGACCTCAGTTTGGTCGATCAAAGTGGTGAGTTGGCGCTACACATCTCCGGTACGGATTTTTACCAAGCAGTAGAAGACAAAGCATTTCTCGATCTGCAAACCGTTTCTCGTTTAGACGTTGCCTCAGAGAGTGAGGACGTCTATCGAGCGGAGTTTCTTGCGTACTTAATCTTGCATCAAGCGTCTATCAATCAAGATGGGCAGAGCCTAGATAGGCTTTATGAAGCTTTGAAAGAAGATAAGTTGAACGAACTTGTTCAACGCTTTGCAGCACCACGATATCGAGAAGGGTACGTCAAAGGTATCCACGATCATGATGCGGTTAACATTTTACGTAAAGTGCTGCCTGTTTATCAGCAAGCGGGGTTATTGCGTTACAGCCAAACCGCGCGCTCGAAGGCCATCTTGTGGCTATTAGAGCAAGATGTTGACCAAATAGGTCACTATCAACAACAGGCGCAAAACGCGAAGTTATTGCGAGAGCATTTAAATGCATCGCAAGCGTATCAAGAGCTGCAAAAACAACTGGTTGATTCCCTAAATGATGATCAACATGAAGCCGCTGACTACCTTGCGCAGCTATTGAGTGAGCAAGATTGGCAAATCGAAGTGAGTCAGGATTCCCTCTCTCTCTGCGAAGATTATTTGCAATTTAGACGCAGTTTGGGCTGGCAACCTCAACCGCTCAGCTTTACCGAATCATTTAACGATCATCATCAGTGGTTAAGTGCGTACACTGCGAAAAAGCAATACGGTCAGGCATTCGTATGCGAAGCGGCGACGGTGGCAGTGGTGAATACCTTGTCTGAGAAAAGGCTAGCCAGTGTCGACTTTTCATTAGTGTGTCATGTCGAAGGGTTACTGGGAGAGCACACTCGAATTAGCAAAGGCAGTTTAGAGCTCGTATTGGATGACTTTATTCAAAGAAACGAACATCACCGAAGCTCGGTGGTTCCGAGCTTTGAAGCTTATCTATCCCAGCGCACCCAGTTGTTGAGCTGCGCTAAAGAAGATTTCCGTCTTAGTGAGTTTAAACCTCGCCCATTAACGTCATTTGTGCGCAACAAGCTGATCAGTGAGAGCTACTTACCTCTTATTGGTGACAACTTTGCTAAGCAAATGGGTACGTTAGGCGATAAAAAGCGTACTGACTTGATGGGGATGCTACTTCTTATCTCTCCGCCTGGTTACGGTAAAACAACGTTAATTGAGTATGTTGCACACAAATTAGGTTTGGTGTTCATGAAGATCAATGGCCCATCCATCGGTCATCAAGCGACATCTCTCGACCCCGCCGACGCCCCTGATCAAAATGCGGCGCGTGAAATTGAGAAAATTAACCTCGCTTTCGAGATGGGCAACAACGTGTTGCTGTACTTGGATGATATTCAACATACCCATCCCGAATTCTTACAGAAATTCATCTCACTCTGTGATGGCACGCGTCGCATAGAAGGCACTTGGAAAGGGAAAACGAAAACCTACGACATGCGCGGCAAAAAGTTTGCTGTTGTGATGGCGGGTAACCCGTACACCGAGAGTGGCGAAGCATTCCGAATCCCAGACATGTTGGCTAACCGTGCGGACATCTACAACCTCGGTGATATGCTCTCTGACCAGAAATCGATCTTCGATTTAAGCTTTATCGAAAACTCGCTCACGTCCAACAGCGTGCTTGCGCCTTTAGCAACGCGAGACCTGAATGATTTGTACCGCTTTGTCAGAATGGCAGAGGGAGAAAGCATCGCGCTGAGTGAGATGAGCCATTCTTATTCTGCGATCGAATCGGGCGAGATCGTGACAACCTTGCAAAAACTGATCATGGCGCAGCAAATTGTCTTGAAGGTGAATCAGCAGTACATCAAGTCAGCCGCGACAGCGGATCAGTATCGTGTCGAACCTCCGTTCAAGCTGCAAGGCTCATATCGAAACATGAATAAACTGGCGGAGAAAATCTCGTCAGTGATGACTGACCAAGAGATGAACACGCTGCTTCAAGATCACTATCAGGGTGAAGCACAAACGCTGGCCGCGGGCACTGAGGAAAACCTACTCAAGCTTGCAGAGCTGCGTGGTGACATGACGGATGAGCAGCAAGCTCGTTGGTCTGAAATTAAAGAAGGGTATCAGCGTCAGCAAATGATGGGTGATTCCGAAGACCGAGCAGGACAGGTTGTGCAGCAACTTGCTATGTTGAATCAACATGTTGCTCGATTTGGTCGTCATGATCAGGAGGGAAGTTAAATGAATCGACAGAAATGGTCTGCGTGGTTAGAGGCTTCGATACAAGATTACCGCCTAGATGATAGTGAGCGAAGAGAGCTCCAATCGGAGCTGCAGGACTCGGTATTAAGTCATGAAGACCGCGCCTACCTGCGTAATATGAGCTTTAAGCTCGTACAGCAAGAAATCCAAAATCAAGGTGATGCAGCCGCTTTAGTTCGCTGGTTAGAGCGCGTGGTCAAGGTTTTAGACAATGTCATGAGTGAGAACTCGGCAGATACCGCGTCGAGCTGGTTTTCTCCGGGTAGAGCCTGTGCGTCCGGCATCATTGAACAGCTGAAGCTGGCTCGTCACTCGGTGGACATTTGTGTTTTCACTATCGCGGATAACGACTTAACCGATCAGATCCTTGCCGCGCATAAAAGAGGCGTAGCGGTCCGAATCGTGACCGACAACGACAAGATGTACGATAAAGGCAGTGATGTTGAATACCTTGCAGCACAGGGCGTGGCGGTCAAAATTGATACGACTCGATACCATATGCACCATAAGTTCGCGATCTTCGACCAACAGCGGTTGATCAATGGCAGCTTTAACTGGACACGCAGCGCTTCTAAATACAATCAGGAAGATATCACGCTTACCGACGACCGCAGGTTTGTTTCTGCGTTCTTAAGACAATTTGAAACGCTATGGCAGAAGTTTCCTTGCCATAAGCCGTCATAAATATAGGGAGATCCCATGACCGAATTGATGAATTCTGAACATCAGGTACTTGAGGTGGACGCTACTCCTCAAATCGTCGCACTCGCAGAGCAATTTGATGCGTTTGATAGCGTAGCGACGATCACTTTTGGTAAAGAGGCGCTGGAAAAAATCACCGCTTTCTCTGACGAAGTGTTAGAGCAAGTTCGTGTTCGCGACAGTGGTGAAGCGGGCGATATTTTGCATGCAATGGTATCGTCTATGGACAGCGCTGAATTCTCAAATCTAGGCAAAACCAGCTTGTTATCGAGACTTCCTCTAGTTGGTGAGCTTTTTGATTCATTCAAAAAATTCTCGGCAAGTTTTGATTCAGTGAAAAGCCAATTGGAACAGCTTTCAGGACGTTTAGAAGCACAAGAGATGAAGTTGGCTCATGATATTAGCCAGCTCGATACGCTCTATGACCATAATTTAGAGTTGCTCGGCGGATTAGAGCAGTACATCGCCGCTGGTAAGTATAAGTTAAACCAGCTTACGCAAAATGTGTTACCAAGCTTACTGGCACAATCTGAGCAAAGTGGTGACGCGTTGGATGCCCAGAAATACCGTGATGCGACCCAAGCCGTTGCGCGTTTAGAAAAGCGTGTACATAACCTTGAGCTCACTCGTCTTGCTGCTATCCAAACCGCACCTCAGATTCGATTGTCTCAAGAAGGCAATAAAATGCTGATGGAAGACATTCAAGATATCGTGCACAACACATTTCCATTGTGGAAGCGTCAATTCTTGATTGCGATTTCCAATTATGAAAAAGAGAAAGCGTTGAAGGTAACGCGTGCGGTGAAGGATTACACCAATAAGCAATATGTGCAAAACGCAGAGAAACTGAAGGCGTTAGAAGAACAAATTGCAGAAAACTACCAGCGTGGCATTCTCGATCTCGATTCTCTAGAGACCGTGAATCAACTGACGATAGAAACGTTGAACAATACGCTATCGCGAGTGAAGGAAGGCAGAGCACAACGCGAGCAGGCTCAACAAGTGATTGAGCGAGCAGAGGCAGAACTTAAACAAGCGCTTGAGCAAACCTTGTAAGGTGAACCATCGAGAAATCACTCCCTCACTCATTTTTTATCTACTTTTAACGAGTAATAGAAAATAGGGAGTGATTTTTTTGGTAAAAGAGACAGCGTGGCTTTATCCCGAACTTAAGCGAAATCACATCAGCGGTGATTTCGCTTACATGTGACCAGAACCGTGGAACATGCCACCGAACATTCCGCCAAATATCATCCCTAAAATGCTGAAGATGATCCCTAGAATGATCATCGCAGGAATTGAAGCGATAGCGAACTTGACCATAAAGATCACCATCGAAATAAATGGCATTTTAATATCAACAACCGTCACTTCTTGTTTTGTAGTTTCATCAGACACGAGCGTTCTCCTAAATTTGCATTCTGAGTATGCATCCAGTTTATTAAACCTAAACACAAGAAAACGTTGAACTACTTTGCGATTTTCCCTTTATGGGATAACAACTGATTAATTTGAGAAATACGGCACGCTATGAATCGCTATCAGAAGCGGGTAAAGCCTCTTAACCAAGCGCCGGATAATCGGTATAGCCTTGTTCATTACCACCAAAAAGCGTTGAGCCATTCAGTTCAGCCAGAGGTTGTTGGTGCTGTAAGCGCGCCACCAAATCTGGGTTAGAAACAAACGGGCGTCCAAACGCGACTAAATCCGCATAACCTTTCTCAAGCACCTCGTCAGCACGCTCTTGGGTGTAACTGCCAGCGACGATAATGGTGTTGGTGAAGTATTCGCGTAGCTCGATACGGAAGCTTTCTGGAATCACGGGTGCGTCGTCCCAATCCGCTTCAGACAGGTGCAAGTACGCAATATCGCGAGCTTGAAGTTGTTTCGATGCATCGAGGATGGTTGGCACAATGTCTGGGCAGTTCATGTCCTTGAAAGTGATGAATGGCGCGAGTCGTACTCCCACTTTGTTGGCACCGATGGCTTCGCTCACCGCATCGACCACTTCTAATAGAAAGCGAAGTCGGTTCTTGCGAGTACCGCCGTAGTTGTCGGTTCTGTGGTTTGAATTGGTACGCAGGAACTGGTCAATCAGGTAGCCATTACCGCCGTGGATTTCGACGCCATCGAAGCCTGCTTCAATCGCGCGTTTCGCTGCATGGGCAAAATCATTCACAACACGGTCAATATCGGCTTGAGTCATGGTTCGTGGCTCTACACAATCGACCATGTTGCCATTACCTTGTTCATCGGCAATCCACACTTGGGTTTCTACGGGTTTTAGTGCTGATGGGGCAATAGGCTGTTCGCCTTTTTGGAATGTCGGGTGTGATACACGGCCAACATGCCATAACTGACAAAACATCACTGCGCCTTGCTCTTTTGCTGCTTGAGTGACGGTTTTCCAGCCAGCCACTTGTTCATCGGTGTAGACGCCTGGTGTGAACGAGTAACCCTGCGAATCATCTGAAATCTGTGTCGCTTCGGAGATGATTAAGCCTGCGGTTGCGCGCTGCTTGTAGTAAGTCGCCATCATTTGGTTTGGAATGTTGCCCGGTTGGCTGGTGCGCGCTCGGGTCATTGGTGCCATGACTACACGGTTTTGTAGATCCAGTTGTTTTAGCTGTGCTGGTTCAAATAGCTTGCTCATTATCTTTTATCCAGTCGTATTTGATGGACTCAGTATATTGGGTAGAAGAAATTTGATAATTGGGTAATATTTGAATTGATTATTCAGCTCAGTCGAATAATGAGATTTCGGGAGGGAATTTGGACAAGTTTTCGGATATGACGCTGTTTGTCAGCATAGTGAAGAACCAAGGGTTGGCGGCGGCTGGTAGAGAGCTCGGCTTATCGCCAGCAACAGTAACGGCAAGATTGCAGTCGCTGGAAGATCGTTATGGGGTGAAATTACTTAATCGCAGTACAAGGCATATTTCACTGACGGACTCTGGTGCTATGTACCATCAGGCATGCTTAGAAATCATCGACCGCGTTAAAGAGACGGAAAACTTACTCCAAACTGGCACTAAAGAAGTGCGCGGGACTATTAAAATCTCGGCTCCTCGTGATATTGGTAAGCAATACATTTCGCCAATACTGTCGGAATTCAGTCAGCTCTATCCCGATGTGATCCCTTATCTGTATTTGAACGATAACTTATCCAACTTAGCTGAGTCCGGTTTGGATATTGTTATCCGATATGGGGAGCTAGCCGACAGTAACCTTATCTCTCGCAAACTGGCGTCCAGTCGCCGAGTGCTTTGCGCTGCTCCTCAGTATTTGGCAAAGAAAGGCACGCCGAGCACGCCACAAGATTTAGCACAGCATGATTGCTTAGCCATGGTTCGCAGCAATGAAGAGTTGAAAACATGGCACTTCCAAGATGAAGAGCAGCACAACGTTATTACTGTCGTACCGAAGCGTTTTTCTGATGATGGCGAAGTGATTCGTCAATGGGCGTTAGATGGCGCGGGTATTGCGTTGAAATCGATTCTCGATGTACAAGAGGACATCAAACAGCAGCGTTTAGTGACGGTGTTAAATGGCTATATGAAGAACTTCAACGCATCAACCTCTTCTGCAGGCGCAGATTTGAACGTGATTTATCTGAGCCGCCAGTATCAACCCAAGCGACTTCGTTTGTTTTTGGACTTCTTGATTGAGCGTTTTCATAGCCAGTTTCCGGAATAAGCAAGACTTAGACGGCAACCCGTAATTGAGGCCATGTGATTAGCCAGTTTTTGGATTCTACCCGAGATTGAAACAGCACTAATGTTCGCTTGGGATTATAAGTAATCTGGCCTTCAAACAAGGACTCAAACCCGAACGCTGAAATGCACTCTATCTGGTTCTTTTCGTTCAATCTGGCAGCGACCGCTGTCTCTTTTTCTGGCCAGTAACTCATCGCATCTAAGGTACTTTGGTATGGCTCATCACCATTCCTTAGGTGCATGTTTGCTTGATTGCGAACTTGCCAGTTGAGCTCTGGCATTAAGGCGTTTAGCTGCGTTTCGTAGTTGAGGTAGGCTTGTTCGTCCAACTCATCCGGATCGAAATAAACCACATCAAGATCGTTTAATGGTGTTGGATTTTGCTTTTGATGAAGATGGTCCCAAACTAGATTTCGTACGAAGCCTGCAGCAATGTAGCAATCTGGTAAAGCCAGTGAGCGAACACTCTCCAATGCTTGAATGCGACGTGGATCTTCTGCCAGTAACTGAGCAAGTTTATCTTCAAGCATCGTTATTGCTTCGCTGGTGGTAGTTCAATGCCTAGTTCATCGCGTTTTCGCTTACTCAAGCCAAGTGCAACTAATCGATAAGATTCTGATAAATAGTACTTTAGCTCTTCGTCTAGGCGTCCTGAGGTTTCTGTTTGTTGAATCCACTTCATTCCACGGTTGGCGAAATAAGGGGCAGGAATGTAGCCCTCATAATCACTTAAAAAGTCGAAGTTTAAAGGGGAAGTTTTAAACGTAAATGCCGGCTGCTTTTCTTTACTCCAACCGCCAATGGCAAATACCTTTCCACCGACTTTCCAAACATGTGCATCACCCCATTGAACAACATGGGAAGTGGCAGCGAATGAGCCACAGAATTGATTAAATTCATCGTATGTCATGATGACGTCTCAACCTATCTTGGTCACGGATTTCGCTAGACTAACACAGGTTGAGAGTAAGGTTAGGGCCTTTACGGAAAAGTGCTCACCAGCGCTTGGATTCCGACATGCTAGTGGAGAGATGGTCGATAAAGGCTCTTAATAACGGTGTGACTTGTTTACGTGTGCCATAAATAGCATGAACGCCTAACGTTTTTGGGTGCCATTCTGGTAACAACTGAATCAACTTACCCTCAGTGAGCAAATCCTTCACGGTTGGGAAAGGCTGTAAGCTGATTCCGTTACCATTTAAAGCGGCAGCAAGCAGTACTTCCGGGGTATTCGCGCTGATATTGCCTTTGATGGAGACTGATTCATCACCCTTTGGTCCAGAGAATATCCACTCAGAACGACCAAAGTAGCTAAAGGAAAGACAATTGTGGTGTCCTAGGTCTTGGGCGTTTAACGGTGCGCCTTTTTGTTCGATATATTTGGGGGACGCACATATCACCGAGCGGCATTCACCTAATTGCTTTGCTACGACATTAGCAGGCAACTCATTGGTGGTGCGTATGGCAAGATCAATGCGTGATTCCACAAGGTTTACGGTTTCATCTGTCGACACAATGTCAATCGCCACATCAGGCCACTGTTCAACAAAGCTTGTGATTGCATCAATGAGGAAGCTACTCACAATGGAATAGCTTGCGGTAATACGCAATTGACCTTTTAGATTCACTCGATTTTGGTTTCGGATTCCGCTTAGGGAATCTTCAAGTGCAAGTAGCTCTCGTGCAATCTCAAGCGTCTCTTTACCTGCACTGGTTAAACTGAGGCTTCGAGTTGTGCGGTGGAGTAAACGAGTATCCATCCATTTTTCGAGCTCACCTAAATAACGTGTCACTTTGGTTCGGGACATGTCGAGGTGCTCTGCTGCTGCACTCAAACTGCCTCGCTCTACGATCGTGACAAAGACATTCATTGCCTCAAGTCTGTCCATTCTGTTGCTTCACCTTAAGAAAATCGCCGTCACAGTATATGTCCGGATTTCGCAACAGTGAAAGTTAATTTGCTGTCTATTTCATCTAAAACCAATCAAATAAGATGACCTCAACATGAAACGAGCCGCATGAGTTGGTTCTCTAACACGGAATAAGATGATGAATAAGCGTTCAATTACTCTACTGATCACAGCACTAGCGGCATCGAACTATGTGTCGGCTGCGGACTTAACGATTACCCACTACAACCCCGGTGAAAATGCGATCTTTCCTGCAAGCTCTGTGCTTGTTTCTGGTGAAAAAGAGCTGATGTTGTTTGACGCACAATTTAGTGTCAAAGACGGAAAAAAATTGGTGGAACAGATTAAAAAGAGTGGCAAAGAGCTGTCGATGATTTACATCAGCAGCGGTGACCCAGATTATTATTTTGGCTTAGAGCCTATTGTTGCGGCCTTCCCTGATGTCAAAGTGGTCGCGAGCAAAGCGGTTGTTAAACATATCGAACGAACAAAAGATGCGAAACTGGCGTACTGGGGACCGATTTTGAAAGAGGGGGCACCATCAAAAATTGTTGTGCCTACTGTACTCAATGACACCACTCTGACGCTTGAAGGTAAGCGCATTGAAGTAAAAGAAATCAATACTCATGATGCTTACCTTTGGGTGCCTTCGGAGGAAACGGTATTTGGTGGAGTATCGGTTTACAGTGGCGTTCATGTTTGGATGGCGGACACTCAGTCGAAACAAGAGCGTACCCAATGGTCTCAATCGCTGGAGCGCATGAAAGCACTGAAACCAAAAACCGTGATTCCGGGACACTACCTTGGTGATATGCCGAAAGGTGTTGAAGGTATTCAATTCACCATAAACTACATCGCAGACATCGAGCAGACGTTAGAAAAATCGGGCAAGCCATCATCAAGCGAGATTTCGGCAGCGATGAAGGCTAAGTACCCTCAGTTTGCAGCCACAGAAGGCGATCTTGAACTGGGCGCGAAAGTGCTAAGTGGTGAAATGGAGTGGCATTAATCTAAGCCTGTTATTCACCATACTGCCAAAAAAACAGCCCCTCATTGTGAGGGGCTGTTTTTTATTACTTAGCTGCTTGCGGACGTGACTGATAAATCTGCCACTGATGACCGTTAAGTTAATAAGTGTCAATTTGAAAACTTCTGTTCATTTTTTGTTGGGTTAAATCACATACTGACACATTCAAAATCGGTACATGACCGATTAAATAACCATACAAAAAGTCATATTTTTGGTGTCACAGATGATTGGCGTATTTTTCCCCAATAAATGCCTAGTCTAACGTGCAAATTATCTGTTAATTCATCACGGTGATGGACGTCATATAACTTGATACAGTTTGGCCAATTTAGCGTCTGTGGGGGTGTTTACACACTTCTTCACTGTCATAAGAGTCGAACAGTATGGTTAATGATGTAGATTTCACCTTTGATGTGTCTGGGTTCTCCGGTGCATTTAAAGTCGAAAGCTTCCGGATTACGGAAACAGTCTCTTCTCCCTTTGAAATGAACTTGACGGTGTTGTCCGACGACGATGCCATCACGTTTGAAGCCTTAAGCCGAAAAATGGGCGTCCTGAGCCTGTTTGGTCAAGGTGTAGGAACGGCTCGCCAGTTTAACGGCAGTATCTCTGAACTTCGTTACTTAGGCTCTGGCCGCCGCTTCTCGCGTTATCATATTACTTTGGTTCCACACCTCTGGTTTCTCACTCAGCGTCAGGACTGTCGCATCTTTCAGATGCAAGCGGCTCCCGACATCATTCG
Source organism: Vibrio sp. LB10LO1 (assembly GCF_010092875.1). Taxonomy (NCBI): domain Bacteria; kingdom Pseudomonadati; phylum Pseudomonadota; class Gammaproteobacteria; order Vibrionales; family Vibrionaceae; genus Vibrio; species Vibrio sp. LB10LO1. Next base: position 121,676 of record NZ_JAADJW010000007.1, on the reverse strand, counting down.
TCAGGTCTTTGATGATGCAGGCATGAGCGATTACCGCTTTGAACTATCAGCGCAATACGAAGCGAAAGAGTACGTTCTTCAATACCGTGAGAACGACCAGCATTTTGTACAGCGACTAATGGCAGAGCACGGCCTTTGGTATTATTTCGAGCATAATGAGGCTGGACATACCATGGTCATCGTCGATAGCAACGATGCGATACCTGAGCTCATCAGTTCACCTACTAATGCTTCTTACCTAGGACCTGTGATTTATCATGCCCAAGGTGGTGGCACGCCAGATCGAGAACACATCTTCGACCTCGAACAAACGCATCGTACTCGCACTGGCATCGTCAGCTATGGCGATTACAACTATCTCACGCCGAAAATCCCACAAGGAAAAAGCGCCGATGAAGGCCCGAACTTTGATTTGCAGCGCTACGACTATCTTGGCCGTTATACTTCACCAGACTTAGGGCAGCAGCGTGTAACGGAGTGGATGTCCGAATACACGGTGGACAGCCATCAGATTGAAGCTGCGAGCGATATCATGCGTCTCACCGCAGGCTACAGCTTCGATATCAGCCAGCATCCTCGTTTAGGCATCAACCGTGATTACCTCATGTTGACGGTGATGCACACTGGCTTTAACCCTCGTGTGCATGAGGAAGAGTCGAGCGATGAGCCTACAACTTATCACAATCAGTTTGTCTGCTTACCACGAGATGTGACATTCCGTGCACCTAAAATGGCGTCACCTGTCGTTGATGGTCCTCAAACTGCCGTTGTGGTTGGTCCTGCGGGTGAAGAAATCTACACCGATGAATATGGACGCATCAAAGTTCAGTTCCATTGGGACCGTTACGCACAAAGCGATGAGCATAGTTCATGTTGGCTACGTGTTAGTCAATCAATGGCAGCACCCAACTGGGGAGCAGTCTATCTACCTCGCATTGGTCATGAAGTGATTGTGACCTTCCTAGAAGGTGACCCAGACCGCCCACTAGTGACGGGCGCGGTTTACAACGGTTTACACACGCCGCCATACCCATTACCAGAAAACAAAACGCGCACAGTGTTTAGAACCCAAAGCCATAAGGCTGAAGGTTACAACGAAATGTACTTTGAGGATGAGAGTGACCAAGAAGAGGTTCACTTCCGCGCTCAAAAAGACATGAAGACCAAAGTGCTCAATAACCGTTATCGAGACATCGGAAATGATGAAGAGTTAAAAGTCGGTAACAACCAAGAAAACAACATCTTAGGCGACCGTAAAGAAGTCATTGATGGGCATAAAACCTCCATTACTAAGCAAACCTTTATGGAGCAAGTTGAGGAAGATGTTCACGTTACTTACAACGCGAATGAGAAAAAGCAAATCGCGAATAATCAAACACTATCCATTGATGAAAACCGCCAAACAATGATTGGTAAAAGCACGTCTCTAGACATTGAAGGAAATGCGACACTCGCTATTCTAGATAGTCGTTCTGTAGATGTCGGAAGTGACGATTTACAAAGCATTGGTGAAAACCTCACGGTGGATGTTCAAGGTAATACGTCTATACGCTCAGATGGAGAGACGACCTATATTTCTGGAGAGGAAATCAAAGTTCAGGTTGGCTATGCGGGATTAATACTAAAAAGCAGTGGTAAGATTCAGCTCTATGGCTCTTCGATTACGATAGATGGTGGGTCTGAGAGTATCATCAAAGGTGGTAAAGTCGCTATTAATCCGGGTAAAGGTAAATCTCGCTTTGTAGAAGCTCCGCCATATGAGTCTTTTATGCGTTATAACCAACGCATTGTATTGAAAGACCAGTCCACAGGTGTTGTACATGCAAACAAGCAATACAAGATAGTGTTTGAGGATGGAAAGGAAATTTTTGGTAAAACTAACGACAAAGGTCAAACATCGTTAATAAATACCAAAGATTTAGAGGCTTCGTTTGATATTTACTGGAGAGAAATCTAATGAAAGATGACCTATGGATTTATGCAGGCAGCTCAAAAACAACAGATGCGAACGATAAAGAACCAGTAGAGCTCAATGTTGCTGCAGGCAATATGTTTTGGGCCGATGACCAAAGTGGTCAGGATTTAGATATACAATTTGCTGTAAATGGTAAACGTAGTCCCTCGCTACCCAAAGAATTCACACCTAAGGCAACGCTGCTTCCAAATACGGCGGAGGGAACGTGCAACTCTCTTGAAGTGTATGTGAATGGGCAAGGCTACACCATATTAGAAAATCGGTCGATAATGGAGGGTGTTAAGTCTCCAGGGGATCTCAGAGCTGCAATACTGACTTGTCCTGCTCAGTCTCTGAATCAAAAAACAATCATTAAACCCAATAATAGTGGTGATAACGAAGTCATCTCTATCCTTAAAGCAAGTGCTACTTTGGTTCTTCCAGAAAACCTTCTCGGCGAAGTTTTTGATATCGACCAACTATCAGAGGATGTAATTTCTGCACTATATGACACTTTAGCAGAAAATTCTTTGTTGGAATTTTATGATCACTTGTCAAATAGCAACCGGGATCAAAATGCCACAGCGACAATGATGGTTCAAATGGTCGATCATGGAAAAGCGTACACTTACTATAAAGAAAAGTATGGCGCAGATGCTGCAAGGGGGTATTTGAAAGAGTTTATAGTTAAGGGGCAGTTTTCCGTTAAAAGGATGTCACAGTGGGGGGGGAAACTTGGTATTGTGTTTAAGGGAGACCGCAGAAATCGTGCATTTCTTACGGGTATAAACTACGGAATTGATGCTGACAAAGTTCAAATGTTTAGCTCCATCATCCAAGCTTCAGACGATATGAAATCATCAAACTGGAGTAATCTTATAAATAACGCTTCGAGTAGTGCAAATCCTTTTAAAGGGACGAATATTATATCTTTTGTTTTCGTTGCATCATTTGATGTATATGAGTTTTTTACAAAAGATATTGGAGAGCAAAACATAGCAGAATTTTTGGGAGCACTAGGTGTAACAACATCAAAATTATTCATATCAGGGTTCATTGCAGCGATGGCTCTAGCTGCAATTGTTGCTGCTTTATCTCTGGGTGGATTAGCGGTTAACACATTTTTTTTACTTTTAGGTATCGCTGGATTGTCTTTTCTCGTTGGATGGGGCGTTGATGCTCTTGATACAAAATACGAAATTAAAGATAAAGTAAAATCATCTTTAAAAGAAGCTTTTCCTGCATTAACGATAGAGAATATGATCAATAAAGAGATTGATAAAAATCAGCATGATATTGATAATTACATAGGTTCATCAGCAATGTATGGTTCAGGTTTCTTTGGTTTCTAGGTAACGTTATGGAAGTTTATTCAGATACTGAGTACAAACCTGAGTCCGTCAGGGGAATACTCGTTATTTTCTCTTTGTGTTTTATCCCTTTTCAACTTGGATATGTTTTTGCTAGTGCTTCTCTGTATGCAAAAGCCTTGTGTGGAATTGTATCTATAACACTATTTTTATTTCCGTTATTTTCATATTTGCTCCAAAATAAAAGAATATTTAGAAAAAGAATTGATATGATGATATATACATTCTTATATTTTATATTCAACATATCAATGTTCATAATTAATTCTGTCATTGTTGAATCTAAATATTTATTTGACCCTAACTTCAATATGTTCTGTTTTTTGATTTTATCGTTGTTTTTAGGCGGGGTCACTGGGTATTACTTTAGCGAAGATACTAATCTGCCACAGAATAGAAATGTAATTATCAGATATAACGAAATCGAGATTAGAAAAATTGATGTACTTGGTGCTCTAAGCCTTCAAAAAATGCCTTTTCTAAAAGCTCCATTAAAAAAGATGCGAAATGCGTTGTATGTTGTTGCCTTTTTTATCGGGACAGGTGGTGCTGGTATTGGTATTGGGATAGCAGAACTGCTCAAACGTTCTGATGTTATAAGTCCTGAAGTAGGAGTTCATTCCGTTCTATTTTTTAGCCTTGGTACGCCTGTACTATTCACATTTGGAGTGTTGATTTACTCGATGGTAGCTTATCTGCTTGAGTGGCGGAAACTGATTGCTGGCATAGAGAAAGAGTTTGGTGGGCATAAAATCATCTTCAATTCTCAAAAAAAGTCTTATAAGAAGATTAGAGAGATATTGGATAGTGAGGAAAAGGACGTTACTGAAAGCTAGGTATGAATAATAGTGTAGCTAGTTTAAGTCATTATAGAAACGTTAAGGTTGTAACATGATTGTTTATTCTGATAATTACTATGAACCTGAAAATATGAGATTTAGCATTTCTGGTATTTCTTTTATAATGGCAACTTTTCAACTCGTATACACTTTTTTTGATGCTCCATATTATTCAAAGGTGTTTTGTTGGACATCTTTATTTATTATTTCATTTTTCCAGATATATCTTTTTACAAAAAAAGGGAAAGAATTTTTAAATAAAAGAGTCGAAGCGGGTGTTGTTTTTCCAGTATATGCACTATTAGTTTTAACTTTGTATGTATTAAGCTCAGTTATAGTGGGTTCTAATTCAATATTTGACCCTGTTTTTTTAATGTTTATTTTATTGGTTTTGATTTTTTTATTTGGCTTTATTTTAGGTGCCTATTTTAGCGACAAGAGTAAAGCTCTTAAAAATAGTGTAATTGTTAGAGGAAATGAAGTTGAAATTAGAAAACTAGATATCTTTGGTATACTTAGTCTTCAGAGAATGCCTTTCCTCAGAGCTCCATTAAAAAAGATGCGAAACGCGCTGTATGTTGTTGTCTTTTTTATCGGTACTGGTGGTGCTGGTATTGGTATGGGGGTTGCGGAACTGCTAAAACGTTCTGATATTATTAGTCCTGAAATCGGAGTTCATTCAGTTCTGTTTTTCAGCCTAGGTGTGCCTGTATTGTTCACATTCGGAGTGTTGATTTATTCGATGGTGGCTTATCTGCTGGAGTGGCGGAAGCTGATTGCTGGTATCGAAAAAGAGTTTGGTGAGCATAAAATCATCTTCAACTCTAAAAAAAATTCTTATAAGAAGATTAGAGAGATATTAGATTCCAGAGAGTAATTCAAAAAATGTATATTCAGTAACCAGCTATAACATAGTTTTCACTGTTAGATAAAACAAAGCCGCTGAGATTATCAGCGGCTTTGTTGTTTTAACTCGATATCTAATTACTTAGCAGCTTGCGGACGTGGCTTACGACGTTGTCCTGATGGCTTGTTGCCTGACGGTTTACCGTTTGAAGGCTTTGCGCCTGCTGGTTTGCCGTTGTTAGGCTTGCGGTTACCTGATGGTTTGCCACCGTTACCGTTTTTGCTTGCGCCCGGTTTGTTCGTACCAGACTGGTTGTTATTTGGTTTGTTACCGCTTGGCTTGCCGTTTGAGCGAGCTTGACCGTCACGGTTGCCTTTTGGCTTGCCAGCGCCGCCTTTGCCTGATTTGTTTTCGCCTTTACCGTTTTTGTTGTCACTGTTGAAACGACGCTTTGGTTTGTTGTTACCGCCGCTGTTTTTCTTCTCAGCAGTTTGACCGTTTTCACCTTCTGCCTTTGGCTTCTTAGGCTTTTTCGGTTTCTTTGGCTTGATAGGGCGAGTATCTAGCTTCGACTCTGGTAGTACGTTAGTTGGTGCGTAGCCTTCTAGCTCTTTACGAGGCAGCAGTTGTTGAATCAAACGTTCAATCGCAAACAGCTCTGATGCTTCAAGTGCGCACACTAGAGAAATCGCTTTACCCACTTCACCAGCGCGACCAGTACGACCGATACGGTGAACGTAGTCTTCTGCCACTTTAGGTAGCTCAAAGTTAACCACTTGAGGAAGCTGAGGAATATCGATACCGCGTGCAGCGATGTCTGTTGCAACCAGCACTCGAACTTCGCCAGATTTAAAGTCAGCCAGTGCTTTAGTACGTGCGCCTTGGCTCTTGTTACCGTGAATTGCTGCAGCTGTAATCTTTTGGTCGATTAAGAACTTCGCTAAGCGGTTAGCGCCATGCTTGGTTTTGGTAAACACCAATACTTGTTTCCAATCACCGTCTTTGATCAGTTTGACCAGCATTGGCGCTTTCTTCTTCACGTCTGCTGGGTAGATGCATTGTTCTACAGTGCGTGCTGTTGAGTTTGCAGGGTTAACTGAAATCTCTACAGGGTTGTTTACCAAACCTTTTGCAAGATCGCGGATTTCATCAGAGAAAGTCGCAGAGAACAGAAGGTTCTGACGTTGCTTAGGCAGTAAATCAAGAATCTTGCGAATGTCACGGATGAAGCCCATGTCTAGCATGCGGTCTGCTTCGTCCAGAACCAGCATTTCTAGTTGGTCGAACTTCACTGCATTTTGGTTGTATAGGTCCAATAGACGGCCTGGTGTTGCAACCAATACGTCCGCACCTTTACGTAGGCGAAGCATTTGCGGGTTGATCTTCACACCACCAAATACCACTGCACTCGTTAGAGGTAGGTGGCGGCTGTACATGAATACGTTTTCTTGTACCTGAGCAGCAAGCTCACGAGTTGGCGTTAGCACCAATGCGCGGACTTGGTTGCTGCGTACACGTGGACCGCTCGACAGACGTTCAAGAATCGGAAGCGTAAAGCCTGCCGTTTTACCTGTACCAGTCTGCGCTGCTGCCATTACGTCTTTCCCTTCCAGTACCGCAGGAATTGCTTGTGCCTGAATTGGCGAAGGGGTGTCGTAGCCTTTTTCCTGAATAGCTTTAAGGATTGGAGCAGATAGACCTAACGAGGTAAAACCCATATGTATGATTCTCAATTGTCGAGTTAGATAACAAGGCGTCGAATTTATGTACGACGCGAAAAGTGCGACATTCTGAGGCTTTTAGGCGTTGGCTTCAACTATTTCCGTCATGGATAAATATTTGAGCTAGATCTCATTTTCAAATTGCTCAATGGAGGTAGGGCTCGGCACGCCGCTTTTTCATTCAAAAAGAGGAGGGGGCTTTGGTGATGTGCACTGCATATTTATCTTTTAAATCAGCAGTATCCGTATTTATTAGACCTTCAATAGAAGTCGGAAACTTGGTAGTTAAGTCCGCTTATCCAAAACTCATTGTCGAGATGCGCTTGCATCATTCTTTTTTGTTGGCCGTTTTCTAAAGTAATGAGATAGAGCCCAGACGTTAGCCCCTCCACCATATAAAAGCCATCCTCCTCAATCTTGCTTGAGAACTCCATATCATTGGCTATGTGTTTAAAGTGCACGTAGCTGTTGCTTTCGAGTTGGCCTTCTATCAGGCCATCAACGCCAAAAGAGGCGATCAAAACCACGGATATTTGTGTTATCCCTGCTTGGCGCGTATTGACGAGAATGGGGTTGTGCTGTGTGGTTAAGTTAAGGTCTAGTGCACTTTCATCAACATAGATGGAGAGATTATCGTGGGCAGGAACTTGGTGAAAAACAAACTCGCCGTTTTCATCGCTCTTGGCGAATTGATCGAGCACGCGCAAACTCACATTCGGGATTACGTTGCCTTGTTGGTCGACGACGGTACCAACGAGTTTTGCGAAACTGTATTTGCTCCAATCTAATAGCTCGGCAATGTTGTCGTCGAAATGGCTGCGAGCCGCGGCTTCCGTCGTAAGCTCGACACCGTAATGTTCATGATTGCCAAACAGTTTGATTTTGAAGTTTGAGTTCACCCGAGCTTCGACCGTTGCGGACAATTCGAGATCAGTATTGTTATAGCTGGCAGACAGGTTCGACATAACTTCCTCGAAGTACTGCCCGTGGTTGAGCCAGCAATCGGTACAAATATTTCGTAATGAAGCTTCAGTCTGCTCGAGAGAGCCGGATTTATCCCATGCCCCTTTCACACGCCATGAGGTATCTGAAAAGCCATTTTTGGCGAGTTCGATAGTGTGTAAGAAGTCGTCGACATTCTCTTTCTTATCGTGGGTGTAATTAGATTCATAGCGGAGAAAAAGATTACGAGCGACTTTCATACTGACTTGAGGCGAGATTTTATAGCCACCGTCTTCATGCCTTAGATCCAGATAGGCATTATAGTAAGCGCCTGAATAGCTGTATTTTAAGGCGTCGTACAAGTCGGAATTCCGTGTGAAATTCACAGACTTGTTGAGCTCCAAGCTTAACGATTGGGCGCGGCCAAACTGCATATCTAGCTCAATAGGGAAGCGCTGTAATTCAGGAATCCAACCTACTTGCATCGCCAGCCAGTGGCTCGGAAGATACCGTGTTTGGAAAGCCAGCAGCGTGTCGTGCTCCGCGATCAACGCGGTGGTTCCAAAGGTTAGGTAGTCATCTATGCCATACTCGATGATACCCGCTCCAACTTTGGCGCCTTCAAAGTCGACGATGGCATCTACTCCCCACTTTCCTTTCGGAAGGAAACCGCCATCCAAGCCTGCGATAACGACTTCCTCTTGCTGCCAAACGCCTTTCGCCAAGTAATAGCGAAACGTGATTGTGTCACCTGGCGCGATATTGTTTTCTTCGATGACAAAGCGCCCAAAATCATCAGAGCGATAGGAGCTTTGATAAATCCCGTTGACCAACACATCGATGTTGATGTTTGGCTGCGTTGTTCGTTCAAGTTGCAGATCGCCAAATTTAGGTGTTGTTTCATGATTGGTGTAGTGAAACCCATTTTCTAGAATCACAGGGTTGGAGTAGAGGCCGCCATCTAGTAACACATGCCCGAGTTCAACTTGATTACTATTGTTTGGTGGGGCGAGCGTGAAGTTGTAGTAAGCCACAGGTTGATCTTCCCGTGAGTCAATAGACAGCTGACCTATCCAGTTCTCAGTGCTCATCAGCGAGTCAGAGAGAAGGTATCCTCCTTCCTTGTTATCGCTCTCATATGACGCGGTTGCGGAAAGGCGTGTGGAGAACCCCAACGTTGATAGCGGCCTGACCGCGGGTTGTCTTGCCAGTTTTTCAAGTTGTTTGGCTTTTTCGCGGGAGTCGCGTTTTAGCTTTTGAATTTCCTCTTCCAGCTCTGAGGGAGACTTATAGCCCTTGTCGATGATGAGTTGATAGTCTTCGATGTACCAACGAGCTTTAACGGGTAAGCAATCGTTCAGGCTACGCCAGTGGATGAGCCATTCCTGTTCATAATTGATAACCTGAATGGGCTGTTGTGGCGAGTTAGACCGGTAACACACACTGTGGGCCAGATCGATAATGAAGGCCGGAGTCTCTCGAGCCATGTCCTGTGGCAAGTGAATTTCACATCGTTGTTGAACACAATCTCCATGCATTTCTAATAAGTAAGCAATACTGCTCTCGATAGGCAGGTAGGGTTCCTCCTCATCGTCCATCATGACACGATAAAAACTGTCTCCCACATTGCCTAACCGAACTTCAATGTGCGCAGGATACAAGGATAACTGCGATGGTTCGTTGGCGAATAACGGAAAAGAGAGGGCGAAGAGCATCGACAAACACAGCCCAATGTAACGTAGTCTCATTCTGGTTAGATTGGGCTCGGTGCGTGAATCGATGTAAGGCAGATTACAAGGTACATTCGTGTAGTGATTGATCGTCTTGTGTGATCAGAACTTTAGTCTTAGCCGGTAGCGATCTCACAAGCTCTGATTGTCTAAGTAGTACCAACTTTTCTTGAAGGGTTTCAGTGTTTAGCATGGCGTTAAACTGATATTTGCCTTTATTTTGAATGCGTAGCTCGCCGCTTTCGCACTGGAAGGACACATCTTGTTTTATCTCGCCGCGTTGTGCATATACAGGGATATAGCTGTTCACTCTGAAGTCGAGATTAAAAGAGGGGCCCGTGTTTTGTGAGTCTGTGGTTTGGCCTTGGGCCAACGTGATCGGAGAGAACCACAAATACGCTCTATATTCACCATTGTCTTTATCTGCTGGTAAGGCGCTGAATCTCAGGCGAATGGTGCGTCGTTGGTTTGGCTTTAATTCACGAATGACAGGTGGAGATACTTTAATCCACTCCGCAATATCTTCCGTTTGCGCGATGTTTTGATCAGTGCGGGTGACACCTCTCAAAGTGATAGGGCGATAAACTGGTTTGATTTCAAGTCGAATGGGTTTGTCCGAGCTGTTTTCAACGATAATCTTCTCTGTCACTGACTGATCTGCATTCAGCACCAAGCGGGTCGGAGCAATCAACAGTTGCGCATGAATAGGTAGCGAAATGATCACTGTTGTCAGCAGTAGAATTAGGTTCTTCATCGATAATTAACCTCAAAAGGAATGGTGCCAGAGTAGTTGCCAGCTGGAATTTTTGCGCCTATCCGAATCTTTGCGCCGATACATAACAATTTGCTTCTTCCATTGCTGTTTATTTTTGTGCGCCCGCGTTTAGATAAACCGCACCCGTAAAAAATTCGACGTATCTTAATTTTTCGAGATGTCTTGTCATGATTAAGATATTGGTTATTAGGTACGGTGACGGTAATTTTTTTCCCTGGTTCACCTTCAACATAAAAGCGGACAACATACAGTTGATTATGGGCAGGGCTAGAAACCGCATTTTGTCCTCGTCCAGATAAATATGTTCCTGGAAAAGAGATACCCATATTTTCTGGTACGATCGTCAATGCCAAGCAACTTTTGGGGGTAAATAAAAATAACCCTAAATAAAAAGTGACTTTTAATGGCATGATATTCTTATACTAATAATGGCGGCACTATATTATTGCCGCCATTTCATTAAACGATACTATTGATTACTGGTAAGTAACATCAACTGGAACGCTTGCAGAGTACGTACCGGCAACAAGTGTCGCTGTTGATACTTCTGCAGTACCGCCAATTTTAAGCTCTGCTGTGCCGCCTGTTAGCGTCAGTGTAGGAGAGAAATCAAAGGTCGCTGCAACGTTGTTTGCACCATTCACAAGGTTAGTACCAGCGATAGCAACATCAACGACTTCACCGGCACCGCCGTCGATAGTGAAGGTCGCAGCGCCAGCGTCGCCTTGAGCAATCACAACATCTGTCGTACGGTCTGAAGTGATAATACCGAAGTCAAGATTCGACGTTCTGGTCATAGTGATCGCTTGTTTTACTTCTAGAGTCGCGTCAAAAGTATCGCTCACGGCAAAAGCGTTCATTGATGAAAGGGTGAGAGCAGATAGCGCAGTAATTTTTACAAATGTATTCATTTATTTACCTATTATGTTTTAGTGTGAGTAAAATATTTCTTATATATGAGACAAATAACATTGGGGTTGGAATATTTGTCAGGTAAATAAAATACATACAAAGCATAATTTGTAAAAATGTTTCTATGATTAAATAGTTTATATATAAATAACTTGAACAATGGTCACATAAGCTATTAGTGGTTACTAATTAAGTAAATCTTATATTGTGGTTAAAATTGGTTTTTACGAATTAACCATATAAATACTGTGCAGTTATTGGTTGCATAAAAATAAGGTGAATATTATTCAATATAAATATTACCAACCTTTAATGAAGAGGATGTTAATGTAGGTTTTAATAATTAAGAGATAGCAATTGAGAAATAATTAAATCTAATCTCTGTTATAACATTACATACTTATAATATGATGCTGGTGGCAAATAGGGCTCAGCTCGTATGGTGATATAAGGAAAATCGCTATTTGATACGCAGTGTGGGAAAGACTTATCTGTGCGCTTAGCTCCCAAAAGAGATGGGAGCTTGTGAAGACAGGTTAGTCTTGCTTAGCATGATCTAAGAAAGCTTGAGTGATGAGTTGGAACAAGGCATCCACACTCGGTCTTTGTTCAATGTGGTTAAATAGGGGAGTGTGGACATCACCGCGAATATGGTCGGCATGGCCACACAATTGATTGCACAGTTTTACCGGCTCAACGATTTTCTCGACATCAGCATCAATAAGAATGCAGGCTTGAGAAAGCACAACTTGTCCGCCGCCTTTCTTCAGTAATACGCGCTGTGCTGTCCCCACTACTTTTTGTCCACCGATATTTAGGTTGTAGTCGCCATCACAGTAGGAATTTGGTGTTGCATGTACGTCGACATTTACATCAAGCTGCTCAAAGAAGACGGTGAGCACGGAGCACAAATCAAGGTATGCTTTCTTAATGTCGTATGGCTGATCTTCTGGCCAATGGTAAATATGTGAGAGATTAATGATCCCCGGGACTTGCGGGACTGGTGCGCCCCCGGTTTTTCTTGAGAAGAGCTTCCAGTTTGTGTCTTCAAGGCCTTGTTCAAGCTCGTCCGAAATAGGCCACTTCTTTCCTGCCGGAAGAACCAGTGTTGGGCTTTTCACCTGCCATAACAATAGCACCTGAGAGAGTTGATCCGTTTGCACGAGTTTGATCAACTCATCTTCCTTACTGAAGACATCCTCGACTTCAATGGATTGATAGCGGATCAGTTTATTTTTGGAAGCCAAATTCAGTCCCTCTTTTTCATCTACTCTTCAGTTTTACTCCAATTTGCTCACAAAATCCAATGGCGCTCTAATTTTTGTGCATTTATTAATTGTGTTTTAAAACATGAGGTTAATAGAGGTTTTTGCTATTCCTCTGATAATTGAGACGATTTGTTTTAACTGCAATTGTTGCGCGCGCAACGATTGTTGTGTAACCTTTGTCTCGTACCGTTACTATTACATCTAAAAAAGAGAATATCGCTATGAAAAAGACACTCAGCCTCGTTCACCGAATCAGCTCTATGACTGCATATATGTTTATTATGAGCTTTTTCACCAGTACCGTATTTGTTGAACTTTTTGGTGATCAGCAGGCGATTGTTGCGGTGAAAACCTATATCTCGTATGCGATTTGGGCGGTAGTACCTTTGATGGCAGCGGCAGGAATCACAGGAGCTAAGATGGCGCCTAAAGTAAAAAAAGGCCCTATCGCTGCTAAGAAAAAACGCATGCCTTTTGTCGCCATGAACGGTGTTTTAATTCTGGTTCCTGCGGCGATTTACCTTCAGCATCTTGCTCAGCTTGGGCAGTTTGATGCCACTTTCTATGTGATACAAATCGTTGAGCTGCTTGCAGGCTTCACCAACTTGACCTTAATGACACTGAACATTCGTGACGCAAGAGCACTAAAACAACCAAGAAAAACGGTGAAATCAACGGTTATGTAAAGCATAAAAAATTTTTGTTGTTCATTGCTTAAACGATAAATAGAATCCGCAGTCTATTTAATTCTAAGGCGATGAAATTATGAAAAAGTTAATGACTGCTGCAGCATTAGCAACGTTATTAACTGGCTGCGTGACCTTCCCAACACAAGAGTCCGAGCAAGTGAAAGTGATTTGGGATGATGTAAATGCAATCGCAAACTGCCAGCACCTCGGCACCGTGATGGGCTCAGAAGGCCATTTTTACGACTACTGGCTGCACGCAGATAAAGACATGGTTTGGGGAACACTCAACCAAATGCGCATCAAAGCAGCAGAGTTAGGTGCGGATACGCTTTACTTGTATCAACCGCTAGGATTCTCTAGCTCAGTGACTATGTTCGCTAACGCATACCAGTGTAAAAACTAAAGGAAAAGCAGACGTGATAGTCTGCTTTTTTGTTTTGATATGTAATGTTATCTCTATCTGACGCAGTTATTGCCTAGTGCTATTCGGCTTAATGTAGCTACTGCCTAATTTAGCCCTGCAGTCGCCATCGCAACAGAATCCGTAAAGGATAGAGTGAAGGCTTCATCGGTGTTAAGCACTTTTGCAGGGAACTCTAAGCTCAATTTCATCTCTGGCGCCACTTCAGATTTAATACTCGTAATGAACTTACGTGTTTCACCCGGAGAGATATTCATCTCTGTGCCGCTATCTGGGCCAAGCTCGGCAATACCGATGGTCGTCAGTCCGTTCCCTTCGCTATCGACGAGGCTGAGTAGCGACTCCGATTTATAAATCAACTCACCTTTATCGGTCTGATACGCTCTAAACGTATTGAAGTTCGGCTGTAATTCACCGTCAGCAGCTAGGTTAGTCACAGAGAAGGTGACGTTAGAGCCATCAAACTTCTCGACTCTTACCAGTACGTTAGCATCTTGATAGCGTGCGGCCGCCGCTGCGGCTGCCATCTCTCGTTGTCTTTCTTTCTCACGTTCTATTTCTGCCGCATGCGCTTTTTCGGCTTCAATCCTCGCTTCTGCCATCGCGTACGACTTATCAACCATGGCCAATAGAGCAGGAATAGAGTAGGCGGATAGACCTTCTAAGTGGTCAAAATCAATCTTGGCGTTGGTCGTTAGCTTGTTGGTCGAGAACTGACAATGTCCGTCGATAAGGCTAACAAACGCGACTTCAAACGTGTTTTGTAACTTGCTTACCTCTACGCCGGCTTTCTCGATGTTTTCGCGCACTTGCTGGATTTCTTCTAGTGACTTCTTCGGCAGCAAGCCGTTTGGAGAAACATCGTTAGAAACAGAAACCAGCGCTTCTGTGACGAATGGGTTGTTCTTTGCTGGAACAACGGTCGTGACTAGGTTGGATTGCGTGATGTCTTCACCCAGCAGCACGGTCATTTTTTGAGACACGGCGGTTTTGTTACCTGCTAGTACGTCGCTACAGTTTGGTGAATTGCTCGCATGTGCTACTTGCATGGCAGCGAGTGAAAGTACGGTGGACAAGCCTGTGACAACAAGTCCTTTCGATGGTCGAATGTTCATCCTGATAAACCCCTCTGTAATATGATGCGCTAAGCCGACGTGTATAAGTCCAATCACGGATTGGTGTAGCGACATTCAGAATGGTTGTAGTTGCGTCCTTGCGGCGTTCATCTTCACAGACTGCTTTGCTGATGGTTTCAGCGCAACTTTTGATAGTGATAAGCCCTCATGATCAAAAGTGTTTGAATTCGCAGATGATGCGACAAGGTCGATGCCTTTTTTCTGAAAGATAGACGTAACTTTTCAAGGCTTCAAATGCGTGATCAAGATCTCTTTTTTGCGATCGTTAGAGGATCAAGCGAAAACAGACACTTAACGTAGAGAGTTGATTTTGAGAGAAAAAAATAAATTTTTTGGGGAACTTTTTGAAACGCTGCCTTCGAGACTTAATTCGCATCTCAAAGGCAGGTATTTGGATTCTAAGGTGTAATTTATATTACAGCGCGTTCAGTACGGCAGCTAAACGAGCCACGGCAACTTTGAGCTCTTCAGGCGTTGCGTTGGTGAAGTTGAGGCGCAGCGCTGCTTTTACTTCTGATCCTTCTGGATAGAACACTGGGCTAGGTACAACAGCCACACCGTTCGCAAGCAATGATTTTGCCAGTTCAAAGGTATCGCATTCTGGAATTTCCACCCATACGAACATGCCACCATCAACAGGCTTCAATACACAATTGCTAGGAAGCTGTTTTTCTAGCTCGGCGTACATGACATCGTAACGCGACTTGTAGAGCTCACAAATGGTGCTGATGTGGGTTTCAAAGTTATCGTGTTGAAGCAGACCGTGCAACAGTGCTTGCATTGGTACGCTGGAATGCAGGTCGGCACCCTGTTTGATTTTAATCAACGGTTCTAGATAACTGCTTTTACCCGTCACCACACCAATGCGAAGACCCGGAGAAGCGATCTTAGAGAATGAACGTAGAACGATAGAATGCTGAGGACAGAAATCAGAGACAAGCGGCAGTGCTTCACCAGAGAAACGCAACTCACGGTAAGGTGCGTCTTCAATAAAAGCGACGTTGTATTGAATACAAAGCTCTGCAACTTTCTGACGCGTTTCTAGCGCCCAGCACACCCCTGTTGGGTTATGGAAATCGGGTACAGCGTAGAACATCTTCGGCTTTTGTTCTGCAAAGCATTGCTCTAGCTCTTCTAGGTTTGGACCAAATTCTGTTTGAGAGACAGTCACGATGTCCGCCTGAACCAAACCAAACACCTGCATTGCGCCAAGGTAGCTTGGCGCCTCCATCACGACTTTATCACCAGGGTTTACATAAGCACGTGCAATCAGATCTAGGCCTTGCTGAGAGCCTGTGGTGATCATTGCGGCGTGTGTTTCAGGCAGTTTGAAGTAGCCGTTTAGGAACTCCAGCAGTGGCGCGTAGCCTGCCGTTGAGCCGTATTGAAAAACTTCAGGCATGTTTGCCAAGTTTTCTAGAGTCGGCTTCATTAAGTCGATAGGGAAGGTCTTTTCATCGGGCAAACCGCCAGCAAGCGAGATGACGTTTTTATCGCTAGCGGCAGCGAGGATCTCTCGAATGTACGATGACTTTACTTGTTGTAGTGACTGTGCGATTTCCATGCGTTGTGCTTCTCGTATTTTTTTTTATTTTGGTTTTAGTTGAAAGATATTATATGGGAATTGCTAAACTTGGTGTGTCCATTTATGCTGTTAAACATGTCCATTTATGCTATTTAAGTAAAACGCCCACTTATGAGCCAGCAACAGGTTTCCAGAATCAATGATGTGTTGTTCTACATTCATCAAGACATCGGTAGAGAATTATCCGCCAAAGAGCTGGCTGATGTAGCAGCGTATTCTGAGCAGCACTTCCACCGTATTTTTAAAGACGTCGTTGGCGAGTCAATTCACCAATACGTTCGTCGCACTCGAATGGAATACGCCGCAAACCAGTTGATGTTTGATACCAAATCATCGGTATTGGAGATTGCTAATAAGTGTGGTTTCAGCTCGGTGTCTTCGTTCAGCCGAGCGTTCAAAGCCACGTTTGATATGTCACCCGGCGCTTGGCGTAAGCACGATTTGCAAGTCGCTGAGAAGCCATACCTCAAAGACCCAGAAGTGGCGGCGGGTTACCATCGAGTCGCGAAGCGTACCTTACCGGAGCCAAAGATAGTTGAAGTGCCACAACGCTTTGCTGCTTACGTTCGTCATGAAGGCTACAACCGTTCTATTCGCAATGCTTGGTTGGTGCTAAAAGCTTGGGCGAACTCAGAGCATCGTGACTTTTCCACCCAATACGGTTTACATCATTCTAATCCTGCTTGGGTTGAGTTAGATAAATGCCGCTACGTTGCTTGTATGGCAATTGATAAGCCGCTTAAGTATCGTGGCGTTGTGAATCAAATGACCATTCCGGGTGGCTTACATGCGGTATTTCGACTTACTGGGGTGTATGGTGAATTACTGCCGCAGATCAGTATGGTATTAGAGAAATGGCTGCCTAACTCGGGCTTCAAACAACGCTCGACGCCAGCCTACGTGCATTACCATAAAAATCATTTCCTCAATCATGAAGAGGCGTTCGAGTTAGATTTCTATTTACCGATCAGCTTCTTTTAACGAAAACAGCAAAGCCATAAAGTAGGCTTTGCTGCTTTAAGCTGGGAAGGGGTTATAAATCAGCGTTGGTATCGCTGCCTGCAGAAACACTCAATCCACTTGTGGACGTGTAGATACTGAATGTTTCACCATCAACAATGCCCTCTTCGGAGTCATCGTTAGCGGTACAGGTGTAACCAACCGAGTAAGTGCCTGGTTCTACATAGCCAAACTCATATTGGTAAGTCGCCCCTTCATCTTCGGTAACGACATTAGCCGAAGCGATAGGTGATTGAGCTTCGGTCGTTGCGAAGGTTCCCATGTCGGATTCTGCAATGTCACCTTCATAGAGATACACTGCATGAGCATAACCGTTGCCTGATGGGGTGTCGGTTTCACAGCCTTGGTAGGTTGTGAGTGCAACGTTACCCTCGATTTCACCAGTCGTGACAGTATTGATCAAGGTGACCGACGTGCGCTGAATGGTGTAGCCTTCATCTTTGCCTGTTGCGTCTTTCAAACCTCGGCGTAAGTCAAACTCGACCACGTAGTCATTGTTGTCCGAGTTAACTGCGAATGCGTTATTAAAGAACAATACGCCAGCATTTGGTTCAGATCCGACACCTTGAGGGCATCTACCTTCGCCTTTCACGGTCAGTGGCACTTCGTTTCCTGTGGCTTCTTCAACGACGTAAGATGGGTAATCAGGGTGGTCACCGTCATTTGCAAAAACACACAGTTGATAGTCACCAGTTGGAATGACTTCATCTTCAACCAGTTCTTGTGCATCACTACCTTGGAAATCCAAGAGGTTTACACTCAGTGGCAGTGGCTCTTCACCATCTGGCAAAAGGTCACCGTTTTCATCCACGTAGTTACCGTCTTCATCCGTTTTGTAAACTTCGAAGATTTGAGGTTCACCTTCACCGTCCCCGACAGGAAGAAAGGCAACTTTGCTGTAAGTGACAACAACTTCAGAAACATCATCAATCGGGGCATCAGAAACAGAAAGCGTGACTGGTGTTGTGGTGCTGACTGTATCGCTATCAGAGTTACACCCGGCAAGAGCAAAAACAACGGCAGCGCCTACCAAGCTGTATTTCAGAGAGTTCATTGTTATTTCCTTTGTGATAGAAAGCTCTATAAATGTAGCTTAAAACCGCTGAATGAAATGAACATCACGTTAACATCAAGCTAACAATGGTCAATTTGAGTACGAGAGTCTTAAGTTTCTAAAGTGTCGGTCAAAATGTGCTCAAATCGACAATTTCCCTTTGGCTGAAATGCTATGGTGGCTTTAAGCGTTGCTTAGGAATTAAGCAGCTTATTTAACTAAAATGTACTCAGCCAAAGAGGTCTCTATGTTAGGTGAAAATCACTCATTAACTCATGAATTCCCAGAACATTTGGATACCATCACTCAACTGACGGCAAACGACAGCGCGTTTGCTGAAAATGCAAAAAGCTACAACCAGCTCGACAAAGAAATCCGCGAACTCGAATTGCAAGGAAACCCAATCGACGACCATGAAATGAACACACTCAAACACAACAGAGCGGAGCTAAAAGACTGGCTCTCCTCAAAAATTATGAGCGCATAATTTAACGGTTATGTTTCATGGATAGCGGCTCGATGATTCGAGCCGTTTTTGTGCTTGGCCTCGATTACTTGATAAGAATGGCTTAGCTAATTTATGGTTTAGTTAACTTACGGCTCAGCTAATTCACGGCTTAGCTAACTAATTCAAGGTTTAGTTAACTTGCAGGTAAGTGGCCAGTCTTCACCCAAATCACCGTTTCTTCGTCTACGAAAGGGAAATGCTCACTCATATGAGGGCTACGCAGCCAAGTGTAAGTGGGGTATTCGCCAAACTCGTCTTTGAACTCTCCAGATAACACAAAGATCTCTTCACCACCAAAGTGGCGGTGTGGCTGAAACTTTTCGCCCTTCGGCCACTTTATTAATGCGACATGCTCGTGCCCGAACTTGTGCAGTGGCATCACTTTTAGCCCGCCAATACCCGCTAACCACTCTGCTTGGTTCGTATTGATACGTACGGTCTCTAGATCATTGGGAGCAAATTGATTGAGTTTCACTAAGATAACGCAGCCTTCTTTGCTGAACGGAGCATGGTGACTGCCGGGTGGATTACGAAGGTAAGTCCCCTCTGGGTAATCACCATCTTCATCAGAAAATACGCCCTCTAGCACCAGTATTTCCTCGCCATATGGGTGAGCGTGTGTTGCGAACTGTGAATTGGGCTCGTACTTGACCACGCTGGTGGTATGTCCGGACTCTTTCGCCTCTCTTTCCAATGGTTTACGCCATACGCCGGCGGCAGGGCTAGCAATCCAATCTTGTTGATGGGTTTTAATCACTAAACGTTGTGAGAAGTCCATGTTGAGCATTTTGTGTTTCCAGTCCTGCCTCCGTATTGATTAAGTATATGCCGTTTCACCCATGCTAGCTTCACCCCTTCAAGCGAGTGAGTATCCCTTGTTTACCAACATCGAGCAGCCAAAAAGAGAGCGGGGCAATGATGATCATACAGAGCTTAAAGTGTGGCGAAATCTCATTAACCTTATGATTGCTATTGATAATTTGCATAGAATCTAAATTTACAAATTGTTACATACCTTTTTTTCTTTAGGTTTTGTTATGTTATAACATCTGCGAAATATTAAGTGGTGTTATAACATAACAAAATAAGGAAAAACGTAGTGAATAAGAAATTGGTCTCTTTAGCGGTTGGTAGCTTGTTTGTTTCCCCAGTTTTTGCCGATACGCTGTCGAACCCTCAGATCGGCGTGGTATTAGACGGTTACTACCAAGATGGCCAGCGTCATAACTCAGAGCGTGAAGAAGGCTTTGGCCTGGGTCATACTGAGCTGAACATGTCTGCAAACATCGATGATAAATTCCACGGCGCACTGACGGCGGTTCTAGAAAGCCACGGTGATGAAACCGAACTGATGCTTGAAGAAGCATTCATCGAGACTCTAGCTCTTCCATACGGTTTAAATGTGCGTGCAGGTCGATTTCTTTCTGATTTTGGTTACTTAAACAACCAGCATATGCATACCGACAGTTTCGTAGAGCGTCCAATCGCTTACCGTACTTTCCTTGGCTCGCATTACTACGATGATGGTGTGCGCGCAAACATCGTGCTACCCACTGATCTTTACGTGAAGTTTGGTGTAGAAGCGCTAAGCGGTAGCAAGATGTCTTCTGTTGAAGATGGCTCTGAAGTGGGTGTTTACACGACAACGTTGAAACTGGGTGACGACTTTTCTGAGTCTTCAAGCTGGCAGTTTGGCCTAAGTTACCTACGTAACGAAAACGGCAAAGTGACAGAGTTTGAAGATCACGACCACGGTCATGCAGACGAGCATGGACACGATCATAGTCATGGTGCAGCGGTAACTGGCGCTAACCTTTACGGCGCAGACTTTGTATGGAAGTGGGCCCCAGACGGCAACTACAAATACAGCAACTTCACACTATCTGCGGAATACATGCTGCTAGACGGTGTGGTAGACAGTAAGTTCAAAGACGATGCAGAATCACCAGATAACCTAAGCGCTTACTACGTGTCAGGTGTTTACCGTTTCAACCCAAGCTGGTCTGCAGGTCTACGTTACGGTGAAGCAGAAAGCTACGATGGCCACGCACACGGTGACCACATGCACTTCACGGCTCTAAAAGACAAAGAAATGGATGCGATGATCGCATGGGATTCTTCTCACTTCGGTACAATCCGAGCGCAATACTCTCGTATCGACAACCAAGACAGCGAGACAGACAACGTATTCACTCTGCAATACGTGATGACATTTGGAGCGCACGGTGCACATGCGTTCTAAGCTTGCGCTCAGTAAATGCAGTGTAGCGATGATGGCGGCGGGGGCTGCCATCATCTCTTCGCCTGCTTTGGCGCTGAACATCTTCGTCTGCGAGCCTGAATGGAAAGCCTTTCTTGAAAGCCATGCGCCAAATGCCACCATCTATTCTGCGACCACTGCCAAGCAAGATCCTCATTACGTACAAGCTCGCCCTTCTTTGATTGCAAAGATGCGCCAAGCCGACATGGCCATGTGTTCTGGCGCGGAGTTAGAAGTAGGGTGGTTACCTATGCTGCAAGTTCGCAGTAGCAATGGTGCGGTACAAAACGGTTCACAAAGCATGATCTACGCGACCGATTTCGTGCGCATGTTAGACACTCATGATCATGTCGACCGCAGCATGGGAGACATACATGCGCACGGAAACCCACATGTGCAGTTTGCGGCGAATGACATGATCCCACTGTCACGGACGATCACTGAACGCTTGAAAACCATCGATCCAGATAACGCGCAAGCCTACCAACTTAACGGCATGAAGTTCCGAGCTCAGTGGCGTAAAAAGCTGAATGAGTGGCACGAGAAAGCGGCACCGTTAAAAGGCAAACAAGTTGTCGGTTATCACGCTACCTATCGTTATCTGTACGATTGGCTTGGCATGGAGCAAATCGCTGATCTTGAACCGAAGCCGGGAATCTCGCCAACCACCTCTCATCTGCAGTCATTAACCAAGTTAGAGGCCAATAGCTTTGATGCGATTGTATTCTCATCGCACCAAGATAAACGCCCCGCGAACTGGTTACAGCAGCAGACAGACAAGCCTCTGATCCAGTTACCGCTCACGGTTTCTAACGGACAAAGTCTTGATGAAATGTACGACCAAGTCATCGACGAATTGCTACATGTGCTGGTGCAGCCCGATCCGGTGAAGAGCTAAACCATGACAGAGTATGCATGGTTATCCCCCGCGGTGCTGTGTGGTCTGATCGCGTTAGTCGGTAACGTCGTGCTTGGTCAACAAGTACTAAAACGCCAAATCATCTTCATTGATTTGGCGGTGGCACAAGTTGCCGCATTGGGGGCTGTACTCAGTCATTATTGGCTGAACCAATACGCGCTCTTCTCGGGTTCCTTCTTCGGCGAGATGGTCGGCCCTTGGGTGATGTCGTTATTGCTGTGTGGTTTGATTGCCTTAATGGAGAAGCGTTACCAACAGCATTTGGAGCCGATGATCGGCAGCTTGTTTGTGGTCTCCGCCTCATTGGCGATCTTACTCGTAAGTAAAGATCCGCATGGTGCAGACTTTATTCAAGGCATTCTTAACGGGCAGTTATTGTGGTCGACATGGGATGATGTGTGGCCTTTGGCATTAATCACCGCAGCGATGCTGCTGTTGGTTTGGCTAAAACCTGAATTTATGCAGGGTAGTGGCTTTTACCTGATCTTTGCTATCTTGATGCCAATAACGGTCAAGCTCACGGGCATCTATTTAGAGTTTGCTCTGTTAGTGATTCCGGCTTTGTGTGCCGCGGCGTTAAAAGGAACGAGATTCTTCATTGCGAGCATCAGTATCGGCTTTGTGGGGATTTTGTCTGGCATTGCGGCGTCAGCTCGGTACGACTTACCGAGCGGAGCGAGCATTGTGATTACTCTATTTATCGCGGGTATGCTGTTTAATTTCTTGGTTCAGCCTTGGCTGCATAAATTGCCCTCCGTTAATGAAGAGACAGCGTGACCATTCTCTGAGTGATAAAAAGGCTCCGCGTGAACGGAGCCTTTTGTTTAGCACTGCTTTTTCTTATTAGTAACCATGTAGACTATTAATAGATTACTTAGTTACTTATATATCTCCCTCTATATTAGCAAGATTTGAACAGAGGGAGAGTCTGAGGTTGGATTGAATCTGTCAAAGTGTTATCCAGCGCAGGGAATAATTGATTAATTCCCGTTTCAGATAGCCCCAACCATGCCATTAAACTCGCATGAAGCTGATCGGAAGAGATGGTTGGAATCACACGCCCACGCGAGAGCAAGTAAGGGCTTGTCTCAGATAAGTCTGGATATTCACCCACGATCGCTTTTCCTGCTACACCGCCGCCCATCACCAATGCGTGGCTTGCCCAGCCGTGGTCCGTACCATCCGTACCGTTTGGAATCAAAGTACGACCAAATTCCGAATGGGTGAACGTCGTTACCTGATCAAACAAGCCATTGTTTTCCAAAGCCAATTGGAACGCGGCCATCGCTTCTGCCAACTCTTGCAGCAAACCCGTTTGACGGCTAATTTGAGCCGAGTGCGTATCGAACCCACCTAACTTACAACTAAAGTACTGCGCAGGATGCTGGAACTGATCTTTATGCAGCAGCAGTTTAAATACCGCTTTTAGTTGATTACCGATGCGTGTTTCTGGGAACACCTCAGTAATCTCGGCATTCAAAATCGCGCTGAACTCCTGATACATTCTGGTCGAGTCCACCGCAACACCAGCATAATGAGACTGAAATACATTGCCGTAACTGCCCGTGTTTTGCAGTTGATCAAACAGATCTCGCGAACGTTGATCATTAAAAATATCGCTCGGTGGTTGAGAGCCGACCGAATTAGATTGCGCCTCGATACAGTTGGTCCACACTTGCGTGCCGCCAATATCAAACATTGGTGATAGCTCATTTAGACTGCGCAGCATAGTGCCGAGCTCAGTGGAAGTCTTCGCGCCAAAGCCCTCTTTTGACAGAGACTTAGTCGCGTGAGACTGAACCATAGTGGATTGGTGAGAGTGGCTGAACAAATGAGCAGGGCGAGTGCTCTCACCATAAATCACATTGTTTACGCGCTGTGTCAGTGGACCTAGGTTCACAACAGGTACAAGGTTAGCATTATCCCAATAGGTCTTGAGCGCAGCCATGGCAGGGTTTAATGCCAGTTTTGCGTCATCATTGACCGCATCTAAATGAATACAGCTCGCCTCATCCAAAGCTAAGCTGCCACGTAGTGCTCGATATTGGCTGTTCGCCGGTGCGGCAGTAGGGATCAGCATATTGTAGCCATCGTTACCGCCCGCAAGGTCAATACCCACTACGGCGCGATAACCGTTTTTGCATTGATTGAAAGAGTCTGCAAGGGCAGGAAAAGCAGCAAGGTTAAGTGCAGAAACCCCAACACCAGCGGAACCTGCTTGTAAAAAACGACGTCGTGTTAAGTTCATGATGATTACCCCTGTGTGATGAATTCTGGTGAAAGCAGTGCGTTCATAACGAGATTCTTAATCTCTTTGCGCCATTTAGATTGGCGACTTGGGCACTGGGCGAGGTAATCGAGATAGCATTGACGAGCTTGCTCACTCATTTGATAAGCAAACAAGTGCTCGTTGAGGTAATCCACTACGCCTTCGTCATCAAAAGCAAGGTATCGGGTGAACAGCACTTCATCCATGTACCAATCTTTGGCCTCTTCCTCGAAACGAGCGACAAGCTCTCGGAACTGAATCCCATATTGGTAGATATCATGCCATTGGTACACATTGAATTCTGGTGCCACTAGACCATTAAAATCAGGGTGGTTTGGCACATCATCAGGTTGGTAATAATAAAACACAGAAGGTGCCGACAGCGGCAACGTTCGGTTATACCAATTGAACTGTTTTGGCCACATCAATACGCCGTCGCGTCGCTTCACTTGTAGCGCGCGCATCGCATGGGTAAACACAGAAAGCGGATCACGCAATTTACCCACCGTGCTGCCAGAGCGAAGCGCGTCTTTATCCGTTAGAATCGCGATTATTAAGGCTTGCATGTCGCCATCAGAACGTTTGAACGCACGGCGCACACGGCGAATATAACCTGCTCTTGGATTGCTGGTCACAAGTTTGTTGATGAAGAACTTAGTCACAAAGGTGTAGAGCGTGTTTTGGTTCATCAAATGCTCGATCACCGCTTCCAGCTCTTCTTCTGCACCGACACCGCCAGGGAAGGTTTTACCAAGAATGGGCTTCTCACCCATATCGTGTTCGCCACGCGGTTCCATTGGTTGGCTGTACTTATCGTCACCGCGAATATCGATGAACTTCCAACCCGTAAACACACGCGCAAGTTGCTCGATGTCTTCTTGAGTGTAAGACGCCACTTCGTTACCTTCGGCATCCAAACGCACTTCACCGTTGTTACGCAGCTTAACTGGGCCAAGCGTGAACAACTGCAACAGTTCACGTGCGTAGTTTTCATCTGGGGCAGTGAGATCGTTAGAAACGTTATTCACAAAAGTCAGGTACTCACCCATGATTGGCGATTTCGACACAAAGCGAATCACATCGCGGAAGTTTCCGAAGGCATTATCGAGCAACCCGTCGAAGTAATTACACATGTAGCGACGCTTAGAAGCCGCTTTAAACGCCGGATCTTTCACGCTGACCACGAACAGTTGAGACAGGGTATAAGCAATACGCTGACGCAAGATATCATCGCCTTCAACCGTCATGCGTGTCCAGCTGCTGGCGTAATACAAGCCTTGTCCTAAGTCCGGTACGTTGAGCTCATCTTGCTCAAAATGCTTTAACCAAGAAGACGGTGTAATAAGTGTTTGTTGAGCGATCCAGTTTTCAATGCTTCCCGATTGAACAAGATCATTAATGTCACGTTGGGATGGCCCGAACGTGCACTGTTGCAGCGTTCTTGCTGCATCTATGTAAGCCTGATTCATTTTATCTCCCGTAGGTTTTGTTATCTTTCTCAGGTAAGGCGTCCTTTGCTACGTCCATATTTAAAAGCACGCCGTATCTTTAAATCGTAATCGAGAATTTTGATAACAAGAATGTAATACCCACAGGTTTATTGTGACTTTGCTGCATAATCTAAGAATTAGTTTCATGAGCTCTAAATGAAAGGCGAGTTATTCAACAAACAGCGCACTTATTACACCGCCATATCGACAGAACGGTGACGGAAACCCGTTATTTTGCAAACCATCATCAAGTTGTCTTGATTAGTTCACATCCGGCTCCCAGACTGTTCCTATAGTTTGAAGTAAATATGAAAGACCCTGCGTATGAGAAGCGCAGCTGTAACGCGGCTAGGCATAAAAACAAAAAACGCTAGGGAAAAAGCGAATTTGTAATCTCAACATTTAAGGAAGACCAAGATGAAAGCGGAAAAAGTAGCAGTTGTTACTGGTGCGGCTCGTGGTATTGGCCAAGCAATTTGTGAGCAATTACTGGAGGATGGATTCCACGTAGTCGGGCTAGACATATCGCCTGTGGAATGGAGCCAGTCGGCGCAGCTAAGCAATTATCAAGTCAACTTGTGCGATGCAGCAGCCGTCAGCGAAGTGGTAGACAGTATCGTAAAGCAGCATGGAAGAATCGATGCGCTGGTTAACAACGCCGGTATCACGCGTGATGCCTTGTTGCCAGATATGCTAGAGCAAGATTGGGACAGCGTTATCGACGTAAACCTAAAAGCGGTGTTCTTGCTTACTCAACGCGTCGCGCCAGTGATGCTAGAGCAGGGCACAGGCAGCATTGTCAGCATCTCTTCTATTGTGGGTACGGATGGCAACATCGGCCAGAGTAATTACGGCGCAAGTAAAGGCGGTGTCATCTCGATGAGCAAAGGCTGGGCGAAAGAGTTATCAAGAAAGGGCGCGCAGATCCGCGTCAATTGCGTTGCACCAGGCTTTATCGCCACCGATATGACCAAGAACCTACCAGAAAAAGTGATTCAAATGATGGAGGGCAAAACCCCATTAGGTCGAATGGGTTCAGTGCAAGACATCGCCAATGGCGTCTCCTTCTTAACCTCCGACAAGAGCGCCTACATCACAGGCCAAGTACTCAAGATTGACGGTGGGTTAGTGCTTTAACCTTCAACACTCAGCCTCAAATAACAAACGCCCTTTACTTATGTGAAGGGCGTTTTTGTTGGGGGGAGTCAATTGAGTTACTGGCTAACAGTTGCCCCGAAATGAGTTTAGCCACTCACTGTGGAAGTTATTTCAACCTTCATTTGACCTAGTTTTTGTAATGTGATTTGCTAAATCAAATCTACATTAGGTATTGGGCTTAAGGTATTAAATGAGTAACTTAGCAAAACAAATTAATGATGTGTTTGAGAACTGTTCCCTTGCGCCAATTGTTCTGTTGGATGGTGCTTGGGGAGTTGGCAAAACTCATTTTATAACTAATGAATACAGCAGGCACTCAGATCAAGATTGCTTACTAATATCGGTTTTAGGTATCCAATCGTTACAGCAGTTTCACGAGAAGCTAATAGGAAAATACTTGTCTTTAGCTAGCGAGTCTGAATCCGACACCGCAGCAAAAACAGTGAGTATATTCTCAAAAGCTGTTAGTACAATTGGTGATGTTACAAGATCCAATCAATTGATTGAGTCACTATCTGGCTTAGTGAAACAATCCATAATTTCAAAAATTAACGATGTGACTATTATTGTTGATGATCTTGAACGTATTGAAGATCGTTCTCTAGCTTCCCTTATACTTGGGGAGCTATATGACATGTGCAATTCCGAAAGCGGCATTAAAGCAATAGTGGTTATGAATGATTCGAAGTCATCAGTCAGTAAATCTCTTATCGAAAAGGTAATTTGCTGGAAATTCAAGTATGAGGTCTCTAGTGAAAATGCATTCGATATCGCTTTCGGTACTTTAGATGTTTCTCCTGACATTCAACGTTTTATGATTAAACGATTAGATGAGATACAGCCTTTGAACTTACGAGTACTTATTAGGCTATGTGACAGGATGAAACAGGTATCTAGAATGCTAGACTCTATGGAGGATGAAATTGATGTCGAGAGTTCTAAGCAAACGCTTTTCCATAAAATGCTATGCCTCTCTTTTTTGCATCATCAACAAGATCAAAATTTGGATGAAATAGTTAAACATATCAATGCCATACGCATGAATGATGAGCAAGATGAACGCCATCCATTTTATAGGCAATACATCTTTCATAACGAAAGCACTTCATTCATTGAGTTTACACTTGGCTGTTTATCGAGACCATTGCAAGATTCTGATCTTCATAATCTTCATCCTAAAACCAATGAATTATCAGATTTCATTCATGCGAAAGGATTAAGTCGATATTCTGATGAAGAGCTTGAAGTAAAAATATCAGCTTTAATTGATTATGTGTCGAATGAAACTAGCCCATCGCTGAGCTTATGGTATAGCGCTGTTAATTTCCTTGCCTATTTATACTCATTAAATGCATCTAACGACCAACGATTGTCTAATATCGTCAACATAGCTCAAGAAAGGCTTGAGTTCATAACACCATCAGAAGAAAAACATTTTTCCACTTTTTCTTTTAATTCTGGTTTACCAAAACATATCGATGAGTTGAGATCATATTTCAAGGAAAAAGAGAGTAAAGATAATCATACTCAACTTATCGAAGAGATAGTTACATCAAAATGGAGCGAAGTTGACAGAAAAGCATATACGCATGCAACTAATCGTCAGGAACCACTGACTTTAAAGGCGGATGCCTGGCTTGATGCTATTGGCAAATGGGATCATCATGACCTAGAGCTATTTTGGGATTTCTGTATGGAGGTTGATCGAGTCAGTAGCCTCGACCACTTTTTTGGCAAAGACAATAGAGAGCAATTACCAATTCTACTGAAGTCACAGCTAGATTCGATGACTCCGTGCTTACGTAAGGGATTACTTACAAGAATTTATAATTTGTTGTCCGAAAGTTAAGATTTCGTGGGTTGGGGTCTAATTGGTAGCTTGAATGTTTTGAGTTACAAAAGGTTATTCGACACATTATGCCTATTGAATATCGTAACAAGTTTTTGTCCAAAGACGTGTTGGAAACAGCGAACACCAGGTCATAAATATCTCGTTTCGATATGTGTTATTATTTATATAATATTATCCCTGTAAACTCTGTTTATTGTATTGTATTCTCTCGCCCACTTTCTCAATTTCTGGAAGTGTTTTATTTCACTTTGCCATAGCATAAAGGTTATCCAAGAATCTTTGTGTTCTCTTCACACTAACCGATAATTATCAAAGTGTTCTTAATTTGTATGAGTTAATTTGCGTTTTAAGCATATTGGCTATTGCTTTGCTGTAATGCACGACTTCTTCCTCTGTTCTACTTTCTTCAGAAAATTGTTTACCAAAGCTGGTAACAATTCTTACTAATAGATCTTCGATGAATTCTAACGATTCCGAGCAAGAGTTAGGCATCAACTCATTGATAAATGGTTTAATATTTATCCTAGTGTTGGCCTTAGCAACGTAAAAATCTTCGGTCTTTCGGTAGAATGGTGATGCATCAACCAATGCTTTGCGAATGTCAGACTCATCGCATTCCGATTGTATAAAGGAACGGATAGCAGTATCTAACCTTTCTAATGGTGCTATTTCGTTGTCTTCTAATATGCTTTGAATAAGTTGCTGGTTTTTTTTCCACTCATTAATTTGCAATTGGAATAAGATAGAAGCTTTATTAGGAAAATATTGATAAAGGGACCCAATACTAATTCCAGCTCTTTCTGCCACTCTTAATGTCGTAAATCGTCTGATACCCTCCTCTGTCAAAACCTGAGTAGCCGCTTCCAATATCGCGGAAAACAATGTCTTAGAACGCCCTTGTTTTGGGGTTTTTCTGCAATTAATACAACCATTTACACTTTTGCTCATTAGCTTGCCCCTGAATGCGAATATCAAATTCGAGCATTTAATCGTATTCTATCTTTACAGCAATAACCAGAAGTTTGAGAGAAAATACATGGCTAGGATTTATACTTTTTTTTTCCATTTGAGTGCTCGAAAAGAGTGGCTACAACTGAGTCGTAATGATCGTAACTCTTATTTTTCACAACTAAATCACGACGTATTCGCAAAGTATCCAGGTGTGCATATTCGGTTATTTGACGCAGAGGCATTCACCGCATGTTGTAGCGATATTGTGATGTTCGAAACTGAAGATATACAAAGTTACTATTTTCTTGTTGAAGAGTTGAGAGACAGCAAAGTATATACAAAGCCCTATTTTGACGTTATTTCAATTTTTCCTGCTATCGAAAATGGATTTCTTGAGTTTGAAGGTGCTAATTGATAAAGGCTTCGATTGAATCTAATCTCGGTATCAGTTTCTCTGCCACGAATATGTTCAGAACTGTTACATTTGGTACTTTCATACTTGAAACTGTCCATAGTCGCTCATATCAGCCATCGTCAGAGGCGATGGTTGTTTGTAATTTTGAGTACTAAAAGTTATCCGTTACAAGCTAATTTAGTAAAAGCACTGACAAAGTTTTGTCCAAAACCTTCATAGACTGAATTTATACCTGTTGTGATCACCAAACACTGAAATCGATGATAAAAAGCCCTTCCTATTTCTAGAAAGGGCCTGTTTCTTTCGTTCTACCTATCTAGGTCGGCCGCAGTTCAGTACAGAACAGCGAGTCCTACTGGCCAAAGTGATGAACCTAAAGTTACTCAGTAGGCAATATGGTGACTGGGGTGAAAGATGCCACCGCATTACCACCTGCGCCAGGGCGGTCAACATAAGGGGTTTTCTGCAGTAGCGTGTAGTACACGTCTACAAAGTCATCATCGTTAACCAAGATATTGTTTGGAATCAACTCAATGATTTTGCTGGTGATCTGAGGGATGATCACATAACCCTGCACCTCTGGATCAGGGATCATCTTCAGTACTTCTTCTGCGGCTTTGACCAGCAGTTTTGCAAGCTCTTTATAGTTCGTGCCGTCATCGTGCTCCATCAGAATAATGTCTGCTGCGCCCCAGCGGTAACGAGGCCAAAAAATGATGGTTTGATTTGGGTAATAGGTTTGCTTGTCGTAATCCAGATAAGGCATTTCAACCAGATCAATCTGCGGTTCTAAACGGCTGGCATCAACACCCGTTACGATCGCGTAGATTTCGGCTTTACCTGAGATCCAAGGTTCTCTATCCACGGCTAAACGAATCTTCGTAAGCTGAGTCGTGTTCAGTTCTTCCGGTTCTGATTCGGATATAGAGTGACGAGCCTTGCCGATTAGAGGCTGTTTTTGAGGGTTGTCGACACTGTTTTTACCTTCGGCATTAATTTGGGTAGTCATGCCAAGCTGATTCAGCTCTGCTTGCATCGCCATCAGGCCCGCTTTGAGCTCTTTGGCGCCATCACTGTCAATCACGAAGACAGGGACATCCGGCATTTGGTAGACGTCTAACTCATGAACTTGCCCGTACACGTCGTACGCTTCAATGTATTGCCAATCGGCATCATTACCAGATGGTTCGAATGCGAACAGCGGGCTCTTACCATCCTTCCAAGCGTCAATCATGGTTTCATCAGCCATACGGATTTCAAGAACGGAGTCACTGAAGTTATTGATACCTTTCATCTTGCGATAGCTAAGATCGGCTTTTTGCATCTCTCTAGAGAAGGTCGAGTAGGGCTGAGCTGAATTCAGCTTGTCTATCGGCATCGATAAACTTTTTTCGGTGATCTGAGCTTTCAAAGAAGACTCAAGATCGGCGTAGCTGGCACTGATCTGCAATGCTAACGATTGTTTTTGCTCAGCGACGTTGGTTGAGGTTAATGACGAGGTAGTTGTGTTGATGCTGTCTGCATAGGAATGGAAGCCAACCACCGTGGTAGCAAGCGCCATACTGATCGAGAATGATGGTCTCATAAAAAGTCCTTATTTTAATTTTTATCACTAATAGAGTATTTACCCTACAAGGATCAACCTATCAATTTCGTGAATGTGTGGAAAACATCGCTTGGATTTTTTGTTTCAGTGTGCAGCACAAGATCTCAATTTGATTAAATTTTATAAAATTTATTGAGTGTTAGCTTGATATTTCATAGTTTATAAATTGGTAAATAAGGAATTTGTGGCGTTATTAACTGCTGAATCTGTCTGTGTATCAGTTATCGGAATCGTTTTATGAAGCCGCTAGACAATAAGAGCCATTGTGGTTTTTGATCACCGTTAGGTGCCCAAAGCCTTGCACGATAAGGTCTGCATCTTTTAGTTCATCTTCTCTATGGCTAGTGGGTAGTGCGACCGTAAAGCACTTTTTCTGCTGTTTGTTTTCGTTGTTCGATTTCTGTTGCTGTCATTGCTTGGAACTCTTCTGGCGTCGCTCCGAACTCGTTACCTGATACAGATAGACCAACCGTCCACATGCCTGCGTTTAGTCCTTCGTGAATACCAGCGACGGCATCGTCAACCTTCACGCAATTGCTGACGCGTGTTACGCCCAAATCAATAACGTTCTTTAGTGCCATCCATGGGCCTGGGCGAGAGCCTGCTGCAATTTCATCGCTCGCAACCACACAATCTGGCGCAGATATCATCGTGGAGTTGGGAAGCTAGTGCTCCCAACAAGGACTCCGAATACATTAGCGCAAACCAACTCCGTTATGACTTATTTGTAGTTGCAATAACGGGGCGGACCATGCATTTTTGTGGGACAACAATATTGGGTTGTGGGTATGCGATTTCTTCATCAGAAGCTAGAAACATTCACTTTTCCGATATCGAATATTAGCGTTGTTACGATTGTGCGAATGATTCTCGCACATTTAGAGCAAGAGATTAATTTTTACCTTTCAAGTTATTGAATTTATAGGGAATAAAATTTAATGAAGAAATGCATATCTATTATTTTTACTTGGTGTATAGTGTCGGCAGCTCAAACGGTGAGTTATTGATAATATATTTAGTTCAAGATCTTCTCAGTTTTTTCGATTAAGTTCGTCATATCTATCCTGCGATACCTTATTCTTTATTCCTTATTTAGTAGCTTTCTTTTTAACTTAATCAATGTATCGAGATATATTATGTCAAATAAAACAACTGGCTCAGTAAAATGGTTTAACGAATCTAAAGGTTTTGGATTTATCACTCCTGATAACGGCGGTTCTGACCTGTTTGTTCACTTCAAATCAATTGTTAGTGAAGGCTTCAAAACATTATCTGAAGGCCAAAAGGTTTCTTTTGTTGTTGAGCAAGGTAACAAAGGCCCTCAAGCGGGTAACGTTACGTTAGTGTAAGACATTTCTAAAAAGTCTCTTCTGTCGAGGAGACTTTTTTACTTTACGTTTAATAAAGATCCCGAAGGTTCGAAATACGAATAAAAATAAATATTGGGATCGATAAGGTAAGAAGTAACATGAGAAAACCAGTAAGAAAATCAAGCAAGAAAACACAGAAAAACAACTTCGAAGAACGGTTCGCTGCTATGGTAAAAGAATACCAAGAAGCGAAAGAAATTCTCGAGTCTATGACTGAAGGTTCATCAGAATATTTAGCACAGAAAAAAGCATGCGATAAACTTTTTGCAAACGCTGAACGATACATCAATAAAAAATAATGAATTGAAATGGCTTTATTCTAACCTGAATAAAATTAACTAAAATTATTTTGCTTAGAATCACTACATTTTTAAAAGCCTGAGCCTAGTTTTCTGCAATCGTTGGTTCAATCTGTGTTGATCTCATTTAGAAAAATCATTGAATTACTGTTGCCCACTTATGTTCTGACTTGTGTAGTATCATTGTTGTTTTCATAGCCAATATGAACGCGGTGCGAAATTCAGTAACCCACCAAAAATAGGATGATATATGAGCAAGCTACCTAAACCGACACAAAAGCAGAAGCAATTTAGTATTAATCCGAAAGGGAAAGGGGTTAAGCGGATACCGGAAGAGTTGAAAACAATGGGTGTTCGCAAACGCATAGAAGAGATTGAGGAACAAAAAGAATGGGATAAGGAGTAGGGATTATGAGCTCAAGAAACCTCTCTGAACTTATCAATACGACACTCCTCTTACACTCCGAAAAGCTGAGCAACTTGGACCGAGACATGCTTACAGGTTTACGAGATCAACTTAATCGTGAGCAAGCTTTGTCAGACAAACAAGTTAAACTGTGTCAAAGGCTACTACGAAAAACGAATCAAACCTGTGTATTTATTCATGACGTTCCAAACGAATCATGATTGCTAGCAAACGTCAGTCTTCACTGCTATCTACCCAGCCATCATCAAGCGTCATTCGACTTAGCATCTGATCCATTAAATCTTTAATCTCAATTCGCATTGCGCCCTCTGGCGCATGATGCTCAGCTGAGCGCTTGGCGTTCGTTAGACTTTTCATGAAGATAGCTTCGCTATCTATCACGGCGTGTTTCGCGTTGAAGTAAGTGACCTGATAGGTCGGCATGGTACTATTCCTTTTGTGGGGACGTGGTGATGTGACGCTTTCAATATAGCATTGTTTCACGCTTAAACGTTCGAACTGACTTGGTTTCTTGCCAAAAGTTGACTAGGCAAACAACTGATTATCAAGGAGTATGGACGGAAAATACCCATCACACAATGGTTATTACCTCGCCCCACAAGCCTGCGCACGACGAGTATGTTTCATCGCTTCCCTCTGTTTAAGCAACTTAACGTTCCATTTGCCATAATATTACGTGTGTCCCAGACATGTCGTGGTTGTTATCCCCAAAGCTTGTCTGTTGAAAAGCATCGTCTTTCTATGAGCTATCTTGTGCTTTTGGCGTTTCTAAGCTCAGAGGTGAACCATTCGGTGTTTTACGCATCTTATTCGTACACAACTATCTTATTCAGCTCTGACTCCAATTCAGTCATCGGTAATACTAACTTTTCTTGCTAAAAAGGTAGAAAAGTTTCTTGAGAAGGAAATAAAGAAAGTTGAGCGCCATCTATCAATAGATGAAGAGATTAAGGATAACTTAGAGGAGCTTGGTGGTCTAAATATGGATAAGCTAACGAAATCAATGGATTAATGAAAAGCACTTAAACTAGTACTAATTAGAATAGATAAGCTTGGAGATGATTATGGGAACGATAATTGGGTTACTGATTTTGGCTCTGATCGATGTGCAGATAAAGCGTAATAGCGGGTTGCGTTTGCATCAATGGATCGCAAAAAAATACAGTGATTATCAAAAAAACAAAAAACACCTTTATGACTTACCAATGCCACTGAATTGATTTGAGCCGTGTTTCTATTAGAAAAATGCTCAAAAATAAAATCCAGACTGGTAGGTTTACAGAGGACATTTTTGTGGTCGAGTACTTACTATACTTGCTCTAATTTGTAGCAGTTCTAACTCAAAAATGTCCTAAAATGAGTTCCATCGAACATAGCTATTGAAGACAAAAATCGCCCTTAACGTTGTCGTCAAGAGCTTGATTCACTCACCCCCAAACTACCTTTGACGCACGTAAGTCGTTTTCACTAACGTATCTAAAATAACCTCGCTTTTCGTCACTTTGAAGTTGAGTGGTTGTCCCAAATCCCCAAACAGAGGTGCGCCGCCACCAAGTAGGATAGGGAAGCGCGTGATCACCATTTCATCAATAAGATCTTCTTTTAGGAAGTTCTGAATAGTCACACCACCGTCGATGTAAAGCTCGTTAAAACCTTTTGCATTTAGGTCAGAAAGCACATCTTTTAGCTCACCTTTTACTAAAAAGACTTTGTCTTCGTAGCCTTGTGGTACTTCCGCCATGGTGTTGCTGAGTACGAACACCGGTTTGCAGTATGGCCAATCGCAATCAAAGCTCAGCACTGCATCCAAGGTATTGCGTCCCATCACCAATCCATCAATGCGTTCCATCAGTGAGAAGAAGCCAGTATCAATATTGTCTGGGTTTGGTACTGAATGTAGCCAGTCGAGTTTGCCCTGTTTATCTGCGATGTAACCGTCCAGACTGGTTGCAATAAATACGATATTTGCCATGAGTACCTCATTAAAATGTTGGTGCTTGAGCCAAGTTAAAGGTTAGGTTAAAATTAATTCTACAATGTAGAATAATGCTGAGCTTATCGGGAAGATCAAATGTCTGTCAACGAAAAGAAACGCGGAAGACCGGCCGCCAAGCAGCCGCAGCTAAGCGCAGAAGGCATCTTAGAATCGGCCAAGCTATTGATGAAAAAGGATGGAAAGGTACCAAGCATTCGCTCGTTAGCGACGCAATTAAATGTCGATCCTATGGCGATCTATCACTACTTCAAAAATAAGAATGCCTTGCTTGAAGCGTTAACCAAATCGCTGGTGGAGGAAATTTATCAACCTCAAATGAATGAAGATTGGCAAGGTGAACTCAAAAGCTTGTCTGTTAGCTACATTGCACTGCTACGTGAGTACAACGGGTTGTTGCAAACCATGTTGAGCATGACATCTCATGGCCCTGCGCAAGTATTCACCGAGCGCTATCAATTGATCGTTCAGCCTTTGGGCTTATCCCAGCAAGTAGAAAAAGACAGCTTAGATCTATTGGCGGATTACCTGCACGGTTTTGCGCTATCGATAAGCTGCTGCCACGATGCTAGCTTGATCAAAACAGAGATGATGGATGGGCCGCTGGCTCTGATCTGTTCTTCATTATTGGCATCTAGAACCTAGCTCACATTAACGCGCTGTTTTTGCTTATATCGTGAAAGAAATTCCCATAACCAAAGGTTCTAACTAAAAGAGATGGCAGGACTTTTATTTGGCGAATTCGACCTAATATCTTGGGTATGTCCAAAGCCGATGGCGAAGGGACGATTTTAATGATGCTTGCTGGCGCGCTAGAGCCGTCAGTTTGAAGATGCATTCAAACGCAATAAGGGATAACAATGACTAACGAATACATTCCACCAAAAGTTTGGACAAACGATAACGAAAACGGCGGTCAGTGGGCGAGTATCAACCGTCCGGATTCTGGTGCTCGTCATGAGCAAGAACTTCCAGTTGGTGAGCACCCATTCCAGCTTTACTCAATGGGTACACCAAACGGTCAGAAAGTGACGATCATGTTTGAGGAGCTTTTGGCGGCAGGCGTAACAGAAGCAGAATACGACGCATACCTGATTAAGATTGGAGACGGCGACCAATTTGGCTCTGGTTTTGTGTCCGTCAACCCGAACTCGAAAATTCCGGCTTTGGTTGACCGTTCAGGTGCAGAGCCAGTGAACGTTTTTGAATCGGGTAACATCTTGTTCTATCTAGCCGAGAAGTTTGGTCACTTCCTACCAACAGAAGGTGCGAAGCGTGCAGAGGTAATGAACTGGCTATTCTGGTTGCAAGGTTCTGCACCATACCTAGGGGGTGGTTTTGGTCACTTCTACGCATACGCGCCAGAGAAGTTTGAGTACCCAATTAACCGTTTCACGATGGAAACAAAACGTCAGCTAGACGTACTAGACAAGCGTCTTGCGGATAATGAATTTCTAGGCGGTGACGAGTACAGCATCGCTGATATTGCAACGTGGCCTTGGTACGGCAACCTTGTGCTGGGTCGTGCTTACGATGCGGCTGAATTTTTAGACGTAGCAAGCTACAAAAACGTTGTGCGTTGGGCGAAAGCGATTGATGAGCGTGAAGCAGTGCAGCGTGGTCGTATCGTTAACCGTGCATGGGGTGAAGAGTGGGAGCAAGTGGCAGAGCGTCACAGCGCTGCAGACATTGATGCGGCACTGGCGAAGAAGCCAGAATAATCTCGCTTTCTCAGTAAACAAAAAGGAATGCTTCGGCATTCCTTTTTTGATCGTTTCAAAGTGAAACCACGTAGTAATTGGTGTCATAGACCTGACGTTGTTCCAGTGGTGAGTTAGTATCCCTTAACCAATAACTCATTGCTTTATTTGCCCCGACTCTTTTTTGTTTGGGGCTTTTTTATGTCCTAAGTTCAGGTCTTGAGTGTTGGTTGAGTACCTGCTGAGCGTGGTTAGCAAGATACAAAAAACGAGCGCCTAATAGACGCTCGTTTGTTATCTCAACCTTCGATGAGCCGTATTGTTATACGTTTCTGCTCAAGGATGAATTAGGCGACAGACGCGTTCTGCGCCGCATTTTGATAGGCAGGTAACTCAGACCTTAACCCTTTAATTAGGCTCACACACATCACTAACAGCACCAACGTGAATGGCAAACCTGTCGCGACAACGCCAGATTGCAACGCTTGCAGTGCCTCTTTACCACCAATCCAGAGCATAACGGCAGCGATAGAGCCTTCAATACATGCCCAGAAAATACGTTGTGGCACTGGTGCATCAATCTTACCGCCGGCAGTGATGCTATCGATAACTAATGAGCCAGAATCTGATGAGGTGATGAAGAACACCAAAATCAGGACGATAGAAAGCACAGAGATGATCGAGCTAAACGGCATCGCGTCATAAACGTGGAATAGAGTAAGCGAGATATCCGTTAATCCATTGGCACCCAGTTCGCCGACTTTGTTCACTACTTGATCAAGGGCGATACCACCGAAGACTGCCATCCAAACCAGTGTAACGGTAGTTGGAATGACGATAACCGCGAAGATGAATTCGCGAACGGTACGACCTTTCGATACGCGCGCGATGAACATTCCCACAAATGGTGACCAAGATACCCACCATGCCCAGTAGAATACTGTCCAGCCATGCATCCATTCTGTGTCTTCACGACCGGCAGGGTTACTTAGCGGTAAAATATTCTGTGCGTACGCGACAGCGGTATCCCAAATGGATGTTGTCGCAATATCGAAGCTAATAAACATCACAAAAGCCAGCAGCGCGAACGCAACCGCCATATTGATGTTACTTAGTAGTTTGACACCTCCATCGATACCTCGAATCACAGACAGCACTGCAATAAAAGTAACGAAGGCGATAACAATCATTTGCGTACCAATGCCACCTTCTAAACCAAATACATGGTTAATACCGCTGGTGGCTTGTTGCGCGCCTAAGCCCAGAGAAGTCGCGAGACCAAATAGCGTTGCGAGTACCGCCAGAATATCGATAACGTGGCCTAACCAACCCCATGCGCGATCGCCAAAGATCGGATAAAACGCAGAACGCAGAGAAAGCGGTAAACCTTTATTGAATGCGAAGAAGGCCAGCGAGAGTGCAACAATGGCGTAAATCGCCCAACCGTGGATGCCCCAGTGGAACATGGTGGCGGCCATCGCGAGTGATTTCGCTTCTTCCGTGTAAGGTTCTACATTGAGAGGGGTACCAAACCAATTGGTAAAGTATGCCGTTGGTTCTGAAACACTCCAGAACAACAAGCCGATACCCATACCCGCAGCGAAAAGCATCGATAACCAAGAGACGGTTGAATGTTCCGCAACGGCGTCTTTACCGCCGATTCTGATCTTACCCAGAGGAGATAAAAGAATCGCGATAGCGAATAAGATAAAGAAGTTTGCTGACCACATAAAGAACGAGTCGAAGTCTGAAATGATGCTGTTCTTTAAACCATTTAAGGCGTCACGAGCAGTAGCAGGGTCAACAATGAGAAGAGAAGCAAGACAGAGAAGAACAAGACCAGCACTAATTCCGAATACTGGATTGTGGATATCAAATCCCCATTTTTGAACGTTATCTTGACCAACCTGATAGTCGGTAGTGTCGATACTATATTTTTTTAGTGCATTATCCATAAATACAACATATACGCTTTTTTAAATGTGCCCTTCTTGAACAAGAAAAACACTAAAACCGCCCTCCAATTATTTTGAGTTCAAATTAAAAAATGCGACGCGATCATAGTGTTTTGTGTAAAACAATGCAACTCAAAGGGTTTTTTAGGCGTTATTTCGATATTTGGCAGGCTTTTATATGAAAAATGCAACGATGTGTAATGTTTTGATGTGTAAGTATTGCTGGGGTGTTGTCTGTGCATGGCTTGCTCAATTGGGGTTGTCTTAGTCAGCTCGGCAATGAGTGAACAATGGAAGCGAGTCGCAAGTCATGATTTCACCGAATTGGCGAACGAATAAGCACAAACTTCAACCGACTTCGCATTCTTTTCGACAAATATCGAGTAAACGTAACCAATCGTAACAGAGGTGCTGTAACTGAACAGCGTTTCCATATACTCGACTTAGTTTGTAAGTTGTAAGCCACAGAATGCTGCTATGAGAAAAAACACTTTATTCAATGCTACGTTAGCGACCACCTTGACTGCTGTTTCTGCGTTTAGTTTTGCTGCTCCTACCGTTGTTCCTAATGCCCCAGAGCTGAGCTCTCGTGGTTATGTTTTAATGGATTACCACACTGGCACTGTGCTGGTGGAACGTGATGCCGACAAGCGCCTCAACCCGGCAAGTCTGACTAAGCTGATGACGGCTTATGTTGCGGGCCAAGAGGTTAAGTCAGGTAACATCAGCCTAGACGATGAAGTGGTGATAAGCCGCAACGCCTGGGCGAAAAACTTCCCAGATTCGTCAAAGATGTTTATCGAGGTAGGGACGTCAGTTTCACTTTCTGATCTTTACCGAGGTCTGATTGTTCAATCGGGTAACGATGCCAGTGTCGCCATCGCAGAACATGTTGCGGGTAGTGAAGCTGGCTTTGTTGGTTTGATGAATAGTTGGGCGAACCAACTTGGTTTGTCTAACTCTGCCTTTACCAACCCACATGGTTTGGACAGTGATGGTCTGTATTCAACCCCGCGTGACATCGCAACGCTAGGCCGTGCGATCATTCGTGATCTGCCAGATATCTACCCGTTATACAGCGAAACGTCGTTTACCTATAACGGCATTACCCAATACAACCGTAACGGCTTGCTACGTGATCGCAGCATGAGTGTTGATGGCATGAAGACGGGTTACACCAGCGGTGCAGGTTACAGCTTGGCGACTTCTGCAACCAACGGAGACATGCGTTTAGTCGCGGTTGTGATGGGCGCGAAAAGCCCGAGCGTACGTGAATCAGAGAGTAAACAACTTCTGAGCTACGGTTTCCGTTTCTTCGATACGGTTGTTCCGACACAAGCGGGTAAAGAAGTGGCAACGGCACGTGTTTGGATGGGTAACCAAGACGAATTAAAAGTGGGTGTTGACCGCGATATCTACCTAACACTACCAAAAGGTGACGTGAACAAGCTGGAAGCGGAAGTGGAATACAACGGCGACCTGATGGCACCGATTCAACAAAATCAAGTAGTTGGTAAGGTGCTGTACAAAGTTGACGGTGACGTGGTGAAAGAAGCGGAACTGGTTGCGCTAGAGCCTGTTGATGAAGGCGGTATCTTTAAGCGCTTGATGGACTGGTTCAAACGTCTTGTGGCAAGCTGGTTCTAACCAATACTCCCAATATTAAATTTACTAAGGCGGCCGAAATGGTCGCCTTTTTGTTTTGAGCACTCATCAAGAGAACCATTCAGAACAAAAAAACGGAGTTACGCGTGCGAAAGATTCTATCTTTGACTTTGGCTATGTCACTTACTGGCTGTGTCATGCCACAGCATCAACCTGTCGAAACTGGACAGTGTGTGGGGGTGATGTCATCGCAAGATGCTTATGGCTACCTCAACCCTAACCACTACACCATGCAGGTGTTGGCGTTGAAGAAAGAGAAGGATGTGAAAGAGTACATTCGTTACATCGACCCGAAACATCCGGTTTGGGTGAACTGGAAGAACAGCCGTGGTACTCGCTGGTATACCGTAACCGTCGGGGATTTTAAGACTAAGCAGGATGCCTACAATGCGCTGTCTTCATTGCCAAGCCGTGTTAAACAATCTTCTCCCTTCGTCATGACATTTGCAGAAATGCAGCGCAAGCAAGAAACCAGCGTAGTACGAATGCGCTAGAGCAGTTTCTTATCGTTTCTATAAGCGCTTTATTGTTATGTATCGAGCCTTTGCAATCAGTTGGAAAGGCTCAACCTAACCACTAATCACAAATCTTCTTCAATGTAAGCGTAAGATCACTGATCTGACGTGCTTTTTACTTTACTTGTTTTCGAGTATTTTCTAGTCTTCGCATCCCACTTTTCCTGTCGGAGTCACCATGAAGCAAGAGATGTACACCACCTACGCAAAGCAATATGATTTAGCGGCGCAAGATAACTTGTACAACGCGCACTTTGAGCGTCCAAATACCCTTGAACTTGTCGGTGATGTGGCTGGCAAAAAGGTGCTGGACTTAGGCTGTGGTTCAGGTATTTACGCGCAAATTCTTTTGGAGCGCGGTGCCACTTCCGTGACTTGTATCGACGCTGCGCAAGAGATGATTGATATCGTTAAAGACAAGCTTGGTGACTCGGTCAACGCTTATGCTCAGAACTTGGCACTTGGTTTGCCTGAAGAGGCGAATGCTCAGTATGACTTGGTGATTTGTCCATTGATGGTGCATTACATTGAAGACCTTCGTCCCTTGTTCAATGATATTCAGCGTGTGTTGAAGCCTGGAGGTCAGTTTGTATTCTCAACTCATCATCCATTCGCCGATTTTGAATGTTCTGCATCGGATAATTACTTTGAGAAAGAGCGAATCGAAGATGTGTGGGACACGATTGGAAAGCCGGTTTCTGTCGCATTCTACCGCCGCTCTTTGCAAGACATTACGGACGCAATTACGGGCAGTAACATGGCGATGCTGGCTGTCTCAGAGGGTAAAGTGAATGAGAAGAGTCGTGAAATCTCGCAGGAGCACTACCAACGCTTGGCGACGTACCCTAACTTTATCTTTATCAAGTGTGTCGCGTTGAGCTAATACCGCTCGGGACTCTCACCGTATTCAGATAGAAAAAACGGAAGCACATCGGCTTCCGTTTTGTGATCTTAGCTTTGCGTTTAAAGTGCAGCGAGGATGGTTTCTGCTTTGCTCGCTTCAAACGTTTTTGGTTCTTCAACGTTCAACGTGGTCACGACACCGTTGTCGATGATCATTGCGTAACGTTGTGAACGAACGCCACCAAAACCGCCAGTATCCATCTCTAGACCCAGTGCTTTGGTAAAGCTTGCGTCGCCGTCGCCCAGCATGAGCAGCTCAGACGCGTTCTGTGCCTCGCCCCAAGCTTGCATGACGAATGCATCGTTAACAGATACACAAGCAATCAGGTCCACGCCTTTCGCCTTTAGCTGGTCTGCCAGTACAACATAACCCGGAAGATGCGCTTCTGAACACGTCGGAGTAAATGCACCTGGTACCGCAAATAGAACCACTTTCTTGTCTGCAAACAGCTCTGTTACTTGATGATTTACCATACCATCGGCAGTCAGTTCGCTTAGCGTCGCAGCAGGCAATGCTTGACCTTGTTGAATCATGATTTTCTTCCTTTTGTGTATGCGTTATTTCGCTCACTCAGTCTAGCGCCAAAACGACCACCTAACCACAGACGAAATGTAAGGGCTTAATAGGCTTCATAAAAACAAACCGCCTGAGTCGGCGGTTTGTATGTTGGTTACATGGCGTTTAGGTATGACTTATAAGAGTGAAGTCGAACCGTTGCCGCGCCAATCACGTCGATAAAGCCAAACAAGCTGTGGGGCTTATTCGCGGCAATCCAAGCCGAACCTGTTGCGCCGATAGGAATGGATTTACCTTCTGGTTCGAAGATCTCTAAGATCACGGTTCGTCCATGGCTGCTGGTGTTCGCGCCTACGTGCTGGCGAACACTTTGCGGTCCTTGTAATGGTGATACCGATGATTCTCCGGTACCAGCGGTGATACTGTGGACACGAGCGCGGAACACTTCGCCCGGGTAAGCATCAACATAGAACTCAGCGAACTGTCCTTTTTCTACATAGCGATAGGTTTGGTCTGGAATGCGCATCTCCAAGAACTTACGAGAGGTATCGTAGATGTGCATGTTGCCCACACGGCTACCATCGGCGACGTTCACCACCGCGACTTGACCATCGTAAGGGGCTCGAACCGTCTTGCGGCTTTGCTCGAATTCGGTCTTTTTTAAATCCGCATGCAGAGATTTTAGTGACGCCTGTGCGACGCGCAGCTGCGATTCGTAGTATTCGATATCACGGCCTTTGAAGATCTCTGGCGACGTTTTCCCGCGCACGATATCGCGCTTTAACTGAGCTACGTTCTCTTCTTGTTGCACGATGCTCGCTTTGATTTTTTCTACATCGGCCAAGGAAGTGGTATCGACGAGGGTGTAAATCACATCGCCTTTCTTTACCTCTTGGTTATGGTCAACATAGATATGGTCAATCTGCTCGCGAAGCAGTGGAGAAAGAACCGAGTGCGGTGCTTTAACCGTTGATGAGTAAGTGAGATCAACAGGGGCCCAAAGACGCGAGAGAATACCTAGAACCACTAGGATGAAAACTCCGCCTGAGATAATCCAAAATGCACTTTTGAACGTCCACTTTATCGCACCAGTCGAGACCAAAATCCACATGATCAGAATGTACGGAATCATTACCTCTTTCATGGCTTACTCCTCCGTCGCTTTGGTTGGTTTCTGAGGTTCAAAAGAGCGATGACTATTGCGAATGATGTTACTTAGTGAGTTACCGATGTGCTCCCAGTTGGCAAACGCAATGATTAACGCCAGAACCCACCATGCTTTATGGATGAACAAGCCACAAAGGGAGAGGGCAAAGACTAATTGGATGTGAGAGCTTTTCTTCTCTTGAGCTCGATGTACCGCAACTTCGTGGATCTGCCACAGCAAATAGATGACAAAAAGGGCAAGCGCTATGGTAACGGAGAACAGATAACCGCTGAAGTATTCAGAATTGAAGATCACCATCATGGTGTCGTTGGGCGTGTTGGTAAATAAGCTCATATCAATGTCTTTCGAATTGATCGTGCCCATGGGTGCAAGCAAGTAAGCGCCACCGAGCATGAGAGCCATGAAAAGTGAGAACTTTAATAGCACCATAAAAATCGCAAAGATGACGCGACCTATGGCTTTTATGACGTTCATAGTTATACCTTTTGTCGATGTGTGAGGGT
The DNA here is from genome assembly GCF_010092875.1 of Vibrio sp. LB10LO1. Lineage (NCBI taxonomy): Bacteria > Pseudomonadati > Pseudomonadota > Gammaproteobacteria > Vibrionales > Vibrionaceae > Vibrio > Vibrio sp. LB10LO1. Next base: position 76,970 of record NZ_JAADJW010000007.1, on the reverse strand, counting down.
AAAACGTTGAGCGTGTGATTGTTGTTTTGTCTTTTGTAATCACATGCGCGGAATTGTATGAAAAAACGTCATAAGTTGAGTTATATATGATATAAGTTAATCTCATATCATTATAAAATTTCCCGAGAACACATAATCTATGAAGCACTCAGATTACAGTCTTATTCCGACCTTTGTGGCAATTGTCGAAGAGAAGAGTTACACCAAAGCGGCGCAACGACTGGGTGTCAGCCAATCTGCGGTTAGCCAAGCGGTGGTAAGGCTTCGTGAAGTGTTTAAGGATGCGTTATTTGTCCGTGAAAGTCATGGTGTCTCTCCAACTGCGTTTGCCATTGATATCTATCCTACTTTGGCGAGTGCGGTAGAAAGCATTGCTTATATGTTGCCTGAGCATTCTCGATTTAACCCTGCCGAGTGCGATAAGCGTTTTGTGATCTCTTCCCTTAGTGTATTCAGTTTTACCCTGTTGCCTGAACTCGCTGCACTGCTTAGCGAAAAGGCGCCTAAGGCCAATACGAGAATAGAGCCGCTTTTCACCATGGATTTAACCAGCCTATTAAGAACACAACAGTGTGATTTGGTGATTGAAGCGCAAACCAATTTGCATCCGCATTTGCGTTCTAAAGTGTTGATGTCAGATAAGTTAACGGTTGTATGTCGTAAAGAGCACCCACGTTTAAAAGGGAAAACCATCAGCGTTGAAGAGTACCTCAATGAAAAACACGTCACCTTATCTCAGTTTGATCAAAAAAATGGTTATTTGCTTGGTCGAGGTATTAAGAATGAGCAGATCTTAGGGCAACGCCAAGTGGCTTGGCAGGCAGGAAGCATTATCGAGATACTTCCTCTGATTCAACGTTGTGATTATCTCGCACTCATGCCACAAACGCTCTTGGAGCAATACCAAAAACTTTATAACTTGAGAGAGCTAGAGGCGGAATTTATGAAAGATCCGATTGATGTCGCGATGTATTGGCATCCGTCTCGTACTAATGACCCAAGCCATCAATGGTTACGCGAACAATGTTTATTAGCTGCTGAGAATTTTACTAAGAATCATTAGATTACAGTAATAATTCTGTCGATACCGTATGGAATTACCTTAAATTACAAACTAAACTGTACGCATATCCCCTAAAGTCATAAGGGCATTTGTGCGGAACGGTTGGTTTTTCTTTACCAGTATCAGAACCAAGTTTGTTGTCATCTACTCTTTGATGACGATATGTTTCGTATTGATTTTATTTAGCGTCCTGTACTTTAAAGAGCAACAACGTGTATTTGATGTTGCACTACAAAACTCACTTCAGGTCTCAAACCTTCATTCAGATGTGATTAGCCAAGAGCTACAAAGAAGTATTGCTTCGTTACGAACCATCAGTGGTCATGAAAGAGTCAGACAAGGGGACGTGCCTTTTATTATTGAAGAGCTGAAATGGCTTCAAAGCATACTAGGGCAGGCGGTGATTAATACGAGCTTTGTAGACCAAGATTGGAATCTTACTGACTATCAAGGCCGTAAAACCCAAATCACCCAGCCAGATATCAAGGATGATGTGCAATGGAAACTGGCTAGCCATCACGTGACTAAGCCGCACATTGGTTTGGTTACCGGAGAGCCATTGATTGCACTTGGTGTCCCTGTCTTTAATTCGAAGCAAGATTGGCGCGGTATTGTTGCGGTGTCGATATCAATAAACCATCTCAGAAACAGACTTTCAGAAGTCAAACTTGGTAATAGCAGTTATGCATGGATTGCCGACAATTTTGGCAATGTGGTCTCTCACCCCGACAAGTCACTCATTATTGATGCGAACATTTTCGATGTCGACCATATTGGTTTTAAGGGTTTTGGTGACATTGCCTTTCAAACAAAACAACACGAAGTGGGGTATGGCCACTACTTTAATGAAAAGCTTGGTGAATCTATGATTGTCACTTTTGCAGGGATAGATTGTTTGCCTGGTTGGACGCTGTTTGTCACTACCAAAGAGTCAGACATTTTCCTTGATATTAAAGCGCTGGTCGAGGATGTGACCATAACTTCATCACTGGTGTTGATTGTTTTCTTTCCTATCATCATCTATCTGACTAACTCTGTAACGCGGCCGATTTTACAGCTTACCGACGGAGTGAGAAACTCGGTGAACAATCACTACACTCAGTTTGCGGAACAAAGCTCGAAAGATGAAATTGGGCAGCTATCGAAGGCATTTAAAAACACCATTGATGAGATTCAACAGCATAATCGAAATCTGGAAGCGGTGGTTGCGCAAAGAACGAATGAGCTTAACGACGCCAATCATGATTTGGAGCTGTCGGTGAAGTTATTAAATGAAAACAATCAAAAGCTAACATGGCTCGCGATGAATGATCCTCTGACAAACTTATTCAACCGGCGGGCTTTAATTAACCTGGTGCATCAAGAGTTGGCCAACAAGACGATGCTTTTTGATACCACTTGTTTGATTCTGATCGATCTTGATTTCTTTAAAGCGGTTAATGACACATTTGGGCATGATGTGGGTGATCAAGTGTTAATGCATATGGCTAATTTCCTGAGTAAAAGTGCGAGAAAGCAAGATCTTATTGCCAGATGGGGTGGGGAAGAGTTTGTGATTCTGTTGAGAGAAACATCGAGTGAACAGGGCAAGCAAATCGCCATCAATTTGCAAGAGAAGATGAAGCAGGAAAACTTCTCGCCCGTAACAAGCATGACGTTTAGTGCTGGTGTCGCGACATTAGAAGCAGGGCAAAGCTTTGATGAACTGGTTGCCAATGCCGATAAGGCACTTTACGAAGCGAAGAAATCGGGAAGAAACTGCGTGAAAAGTTGTGTATCGGCATAAAAGTTGTGTTGATATAAAAGCGCATATATCTGAGCAGATCTACGCTCTTTCTTGAAGACGAATATCATGCTCTACGGGAGAGAAAAAGGGCTGATAACCAGCCCTAGTTTACTATGCCACTTCACTTATCAATCAGTGACTTGTTTATCAATCAGTGATTTGCTAAGTAATCAGCGACTTGAGCACGGTATTTGGCTTTCAGCGCCTCGCTAATGAAGCTCGCGTTAATCGCATTGTTCGTGAACTGAGCGAGTTCTGACTTTGTCATTGGGTGAGCATTACTGACCGCCATGAAGTTATCCGTCATGTAACCACCAAAGTACGCAGGGTCGTCCGAGTTAATCGTCACCGCTACGCCTTTACGCAACAAGTCGACAATGTTGTGCTGTTCCATTTCATCAAATACACACAGCTTAATGTTCGATAATGGGCAAACCGTCAGGGGCATTTTGCTTTCGATCAGGGCATCCATTAATGATTCATCCTCAACGCAGCGAACTCCATGGTCAACACGGCTGACACTGAGCATCTCGACAGAGTCGACAATGTTTTGTGCCGGGCCTTCTTCACCAGCGTGTGCAACGGTCAATAAGCCAGCGTCTTTGGCTTGTTGGAAAGCACGTTTGAACTTCTCTGGTGGGTGACCAAGCTCTGAAGAATCCAAACCGACACCGATGATTTTGTCTTGATGCTTGATGATTGATTGCAGCGTTTCAATCGCGCTCTCTTCCGATAGATGACGTAAGAAGCACGCAATGATTTGAGACGTTATACCTAGCTGTTCGTTACCATCTTGCATAGCACGGTGAATACCATTGATGACCGTCTCAAACTCAATGCCGCGATCGGTATGGGTCTGTGGGTCAAAGAAGATCTCAGTATGGATAACGTTGTCGGCTTTGCAGCGCTCTAGGTATGCCCACGTCAAATCATAGAAATCTTGTTCCGTACGCAGCGCGTTGGCGCCTTGATAATAGATATCTAGGAAAGACTGCAAATCTTCGAACTCGTATGCTTTGCGCAGTTCCTGTGGTGACTCGTAAGGAATGTCGATATTGTTGCGTTGTGCCAGTTCGAACAACAGCTCTGGCTCTAGCGAACCTTCGATATGTAAGTGTAACTCTACCTTTGGAAGACCTTGAATAAATGCGTTCATAATAAACTCCCACTTTTTCTTATGGTTGTTGTGGATGCAATTACTCTAAGGATAGGTATAGATTGAGAAAAATCGAACGCTATTACAAAGAGTAAGATCCACAGTGATCTCAACTCTTCGTAATCAGCACTTTGCGGGAGCTGGTAGAGACCCCCAAACCATATCATTGGGGTTATACGAAGCAAACGGCGCGATTATACGCAAAAATTGAAGGTTGACCAGAGTCGTTGATGAAATTGTACTATCTAAGGGATAAGGGATAAGGGATAAGGGATAAGGGATAAGGGATAAGGGATAAGGGATAAGGGATAAGGGATAAGGGATAAGGGATAAATAACGTTGCAGTGATTTCATCGCATGATGGTTTCGTTGTCAGCACACACCTTGCTGATTTTCGAACGTTCAGTGGCTAAAACTGAATATCATCACGCGAGAAACATTTAGAGTCATATCGAGTTTATTGTGCGTTGCTCATTGTGAACTGAGAAGTGGGGTGGCGATACCTTGCACATCGATACTTTAGATTGAGAGGAGTAAAGAAAAGGAATTGGAAGGAAATGTAATTACAGCTCGAACATTTTATCAAATTCTCTTTGCTCCATGATGTCCTCAATTCGGCGGCGCGTTCTTTGTTTAATCGCAGCTGCGTTTTGTTCGGACTCTTTCTTTTCTTGCTCAATCTGCTTCTTGCTTTTGTTTGCCATGTTTTTCACCTTGGGAATTTCTTCCTAAATTTCCGCATCATTCATTAATGCACGAAAATTGATTTATTTAATAATAAAACTTCCTAGCTTTGAACCTGAGTCACACAGAATGTCACCAGAGTAGGTTTTCTCACAGTATTTAAAATCAATGAGATAGCAAGCGGATTGGAGTTTTGGCAATATATGGCGCCTCAAAATATCACTGTTAAGTTGATGAATTTTGGCGTTCCAAGAGATGTCGGGTTGTTTTAAACGGAATTCAATCTCTATCATTTATTCTCCTGTTTTTTAGTGATCTTTTCTTTATTCAATAATTGGTACCAGTGTCTTTGGCGACCTGTTCTTTTAGACATAATTTTTCCTAATTTTAAGTAAGTGAAATACCAACGATGGCTATCGTATTTGATAGATATAACATTCCAACGATAGATATCGTGTCCGCAGCCCATTTATTTTAGGCAGCAGAAAACCGAGCAAGAATACTTGCGGGTTGTTAAGTGTGAGGAATTTTTGAAGGGGGAGAGAGTTTGGTGCAGCGAGGAAATGCTGCACCAAGAAAAGCTATCTTATAGAGGAGTAACTTCAGTCGCTTGAGGACCTTTTTTACCATCTTCTACATTGAAGCTTACTTTCTGACCTTCAGTCAAAGTTTTGAAACCGTCAGCAACGATAGCGTTGAAGTGTACGAATACATCTTGGCCGCCGTTGTCTTGAGTTAGGAAACCAAAACCTTTAGTTTCGTTGAACCATTTTACTGAACCAGTTACTTTACCAGACATAAAAACCTCTGAAATTAAACAATAATATACGAATTGTGGTGGATCTTTTTTAAGCTATTGAATGTGCAATCAAGAGGAAGTTTTACGCAGGAGTCTGAACCGAGAGTTCAGGGTGTTACTGAGAGGGAACTTAAACTAAATGTAGCATTAACAGCTCTTTTCTAGAGCCAGCCGCCACTATACAGTGTGTTTAAAAAATAGCTACATTTATTTTTCATTTTTTTCGTTCGAAAAAACTGATGGAGTGGAACAATTTCATCCCCTCATGATTTTTATCCGTCTTCCTACAATGAATCCATACCAATAAGGGAGGCAATATTATGAGTACAGTGAGAGAGATTCGTCAGATCATTCCATCGCACGCAACAGCAGATGGGGATGGAGTGAAAATTCGTCGCGTAGCCGGATTCAACAATAAGAGCTTTTCACCATTCTTGATGGTGGATGAATTGAAATCAGACCAACGAGCAGACTATGTTGGCGGTTTTCCTCCTCATCCACATCGTGGTATTGAAACACTGACCTATATGCTGACTGGGCACTTCCAGCATCGTGATCACATGAACAACGTTGGTGAGCTCCGTTCCGGCGGCGCGCAATGGATGGCGGCAGGCCGTGGTGTGATTCACAGTGAAATGCCAATCATGGAAGACGGTGAACTACATGGTTTCCAAATTTGGATTAACCAACCAGCGCGAGACAAGATGTCTCCGGCGCAGTATCACGATTTCCAGCCGGAAACCATTACCGAGCATCGTGCAGAGGCTCATGGTTTAGTCCGTGTTATCTCTGGTGAATTGAACATTGGTGATGAGGTAATTCAAGGCCCATTGAGCCGAACGGGTGTGCCGGTGACGGTTGCCGATTGGCGAGCTCATTCAGGCGCCGCGCTCAATCTTATGACGCCTAAACATCATAATATGATGGCCTATGTTTACAAAGGCAGCATCAAAGCGGGTGAACGTGTTGTCACGCAAGGCGAGATGGCATTGCTTTCTCAAGGAGAATGGGTGGCGCTACAAGCCAATGAAACCAGTGGAGTGTTGCTCTTTATTGGCGAACCGATTAATGAACCTGTCGTTCATTATGGCCCGTTTGTGATGAACAGCATCGACGAGGTTGAACAAGCGATTCAAGACTACAATTCTGGCGTGTTTGAAACCTACTAAGGCGTTTAATGCCTGATAGCTAGTACCGAGTCTTGAAAATGATGCTCTAGGTTTGAGTACGAGAGGAAAACTCGAAGTGATTTGGAGCCCGTTAATTGGGCTTATACGCAAGCAAAGACGATATCCACTGCCATCGAATTTGCATCAGCCACACCGACATGGTGTGGCTTTTTTTGTTGTTCAGGTTTTATGACCGAGAATCGGTGATTGAGTGAAGCTCGCTTTTTGGGTTGGGCAAGCGTTTAGCTTTGTTCCCAGCGTTCGATGGCGTGCTGACCATATTCCACACCCAGTTCATAAGCTTCACGCAAAGGCTCAGGGGATCGGCTTAAACGCTTTAACTTAAAGCCTTCTGGTGGGCAGATTTGAATGATCTCAACGCCTGCTGGTGGATTGTTTATTAATTCCAAACTCTGGTTGTATCGGACATGACGCGTAAGCATTGGCTCGATCAATGCTGGATGATCTTTCAGTAAACGAGAAGTGAGCTTTTCAAACTTAGGTTTGGATTTGCGATAACTGGCCGGTTGACTCCGTAGTACCATGATTTTTGTCGCGCCGCGTTTGATGGCTTCAGCAACAGGAATGGCATCCGCTACACCACCGTCTACGTACCTTACGCCATCTAATGGCACACCATTGCGGTACATAATTGGTAACGCGCTACTGGCTTTCATGGTCTCCGCCAACATTTCTACGGAAGGTGTTAGGTATTCTGGTTGTCCGTTGTCTTGTCGTGTGACGCCTAAAAAGAACGGTCGAGGATCGGCAGAAAGCACGGCTCGATCAATGCCTAATTCTTTGAGCGTGACGTCCCACATCCAATCTAAATCCATCATATCGCCACCGCGCACGAGTTGCGTGGGGGAGATAAACTCTTTGCGTAAGCTGTAATCGAGGTAGATCTTGAGGTTTCTGCCCGGCATTTTTGCAAGGTAAGCCGCTAAGTTACTAGCGCCTGCCGAGACGCCCCAAAAACTGTCAAAAGGGGAGAAGTCTTGTTCCATAAAGTGATCGAGTATGCCGCAGGAGAATACCCCGCGCATCGCGCCGCCTTCTACAATCAGCGCTCGAGAGCCAACTTGTTCCATCCTAGCCATCCGTTTTGATTATTTTGATTTGGGATACGAGTTAATTAGAGTAACGGATCTAATGCCCATACCCAAGTTGTGTTCGCTTGATCGTCACCTTGATGAATCTTTGATTTATGTTATAACATAACAATTGTTGAAAAATTAAACGGTAGCGTGTGTCTTGTGTGGGGGGGAGAATGAGCGATATTGACGCCATTATTAAGCATGTAGAGGTCAGCTTTAGAGCTCAAGGAAAGCAGTTAACTTCTCAGAGGAAACTGGTGTTGCAAGCGCTGGTTCATGCCGATAAAGCGCTTTCTGCTTATGAGCTCGTGGATTATTGCAAAGCTCACTTCGATAAGAATATTCAGGCGATGTCAGTTTATCGGATCTTGGATTTTCTTGAAGGCGAGCATTTAGCCCACAAGCTTAAAGTTTCCAATAAATACATCGTCTGCTCCCATATCCTCTGCGAGCACGAACACGGCGTTCCTCAATTTCTCATCTGTTCCAAATGCAACAAAATCAGCGAGCAAGCCATCGATCCAACCTTGATTCACGGTCTGCAATCCCATGCAAAAGAAGAAGGTTTCACCGTTGTCAGCCCTCAATTAGAGATCAATTGTGTTTGTGATGACTGCGCGAAATCCAAGTAAATATAGTTGTTTTTGAATGTCCTCTATCTGCGTATTCATCACCACTCAATGACGTTTATCCCTTCCCACTACTAGCATTATCAGCAAGGAGTTCTGAACCGCTATGCCTGCAACACTGATTAAAAACTCCCTTGTCGTCAACGAAGGAACCATTACCGAGACCGATTTACGAATTGTCGGTCAGCGAATTGACACTATCTCAGCCAACATCGCGGCGAAACCGGAAGATACGGTGATTGATGCGAAAGGGTGCTATTTGATTCCCGGTATGATTGATGACCAAGTGCACTTTCGTGAGCCGGGGTTGACGCACAAAGGTTCGATAGCGACAGAATCCCGGGCAGCGGTTGCCGGCGGTATTACAAGCTATATGGAAATGCCGAACGTTAGCCCTGCAACGACCACCATTGAGGCGCTAGAACGTAAATTCTCTATTGCCGAGCAGAGCTCCCTCGCGAACTACTCTTTCTACCTTGGTGCGACCGAAGACAACCTTGAGCAAATCAAACTGCTTGATCCGAAGAAGTACTGCGGCGTGAAAGTGTTTATGGGTGCCTCTACGGGCGATTTGTTGGTCGAAGCGCCTCAAGCCTTAGATGAAATTTTCCGTGATTCACCAGTGTTGATTGTGACGCACTGTGAGAGTGGGCCTGTGATTACGCAAAACAAACAGCGACTACTTAAAGAGAAGTCGGCATTCACCATTGAAGATCATCCGTTACTGCGTGATGACGAAGCGTGTTATGCGTCTTCCTCTTATGCGGTAGAGCTGGCCAAGAAGCACAACAGTCAGTTGCATGTTCTGCACATCACAACAGCAAAAGAGTTGGCACTGTTTGAGGCTGGTTCTATCGAGAACAAAAACATTACCGCTGAAGTATGCGTTCATCACCTGTGGTTTAGCAATGAAGACTACGCAGAGCGTGGTAACCAAATCAAATGTAACCCAGCGGTGAAATACCCAAGTGACCGCGAAGCCATTCTAAAAGCGCTGAGTACTGGCCAAATTGACATTATCGCCACTGATCACGCACCTCACACATGGGAAGAAAAACAGGTGCCTTATGAGCAAGCGCCAGCGGGCTTACCTTTGGTGCAGCACGCACTGCTGTCTTTGTTTGATCAAGTTGCTCGCGGGTACATGACGATGGAGCAAGTGGTAGAGAAAACGGCTCACAACCCAGCGATTCGTTATGGCGTTCATGAGCGCGGTTTTATCCGTGAAGGCTACTTTGCTGATTTGGTTCTTGTTGATGCCGCAGCACCAACGCCAGTGACGAACGAGAACAGTTTGTACCATTGTGGTTGGTCGCCATTTGCTGGCCATCAGTTCTCGGCTCAAATTAAGAATACATGGGTCAATGGCGGCCTAGTGTATGCCAACCAACAAGTGAATGAGCAGGCTGCACACGCCATGCGATTGGTATTTGATCGCTAGGATTCACGTTTTTCAAAAACTTAGATTATTTGAAAGCTCAGTTTATTTTCGAAAGCTTACATTTATCCGCTTTCTTTGGGCTTTATTTGTAGAAGTATAGTTGTCGTAGCTTGAGTGTCTTTGAGGCACCGAATAAAGAGAAATCAATATGTTAAGAAGAAATCCTACTGGTCACATGCCGGAAGTATCGGAAACGGCGTTCATCGATCCGACGGCGATCATCTGTGGCAAAGTGATCATTGAAGATAACGTTTTTATTGGTCCTTACGCGGTGATTCGTGCCGATGAAGTGAACGAGCAAGGCGACATGGAAGCCATCGTCATCAAGCGCGATACCAACATTCAAGATGGTGTTGTCATCCACTCAAAAGCAGGTGCTGCCGTGACTATTGGAGAGCGTTCGTCGATTGCGCACCGTTCTATTATTCATGGCCCATGTGAAGTCAGTGATGATGTGTTCATCGGTTTTAACTCGGTGGTGTTTAATGCTGTGATTGGGAAGGGTTGTGTGATTCGCCATAACTGTGTGGTGGACGGACTAGATTTGCCAGAGAACTTCCATGTTCCGCCGATGAGCAATATCGGCGCCGACTTTGATTTGAACAGCATCTCGAAAGTGCCACCTGAGTACTCGGCGTTTTCAGAGTCTGTGGTTTCGGCAAACCACGAGCTGGTGCAAGGCTACAGGAGAATTGCCAATGAGCTCTGACAACCAACCCATACTTGGTGTTCCTACTAACATCATTACTGGGTTTCTGGGCGTAGGAAAGACCTCTGCGATTTTGAATTTGATGGCGAACAAGCCAGAGAACGAGCGCTGGGCGGTATTAGTGAATGAGTTTGGTGAAATTGGCGTTGATGGCAGCTTAGTTCAGGGGCAGCAAAGCGAACAGCAGCAAGTGTTTATTCGTGAAGTACCCGGCGGCTGCATGTGCTGCGCGGCGGGGTTGCCAATGCAAATCGCCTTAAACCAACTGCTTAATGAAGCGAAGCCAGATCGTCTGCTGATTGAGCCCACTGGGCTTGGTCACCCGAAAGAAGTGTTGCAAGTGTTGTCGACAGATCACTATCGCCAAGTGCTTTCGCTACAAAAGAACATCACTTTGGTCGACGCGCGTAAGCTTGCGGATGTGCGCTATACACAGCATGACACGTTCAACCAACAGATTGCGATTGCCGATACAGTGGTGGGTAACAAGCTCGATCTGTATCAAGAGGGTGATACCCAGAAGCTAGAAGCTTACGTGGCGGAAGTTGGGCGCCCGAATACAAAGGTGGCTTTTGCTCAGCATGGTGTGATTCCGTTTGCCGAATTTGAAGGTGAGACCACCATTCATGAGCATCCGCCGCACCATCACCATCATCACGTAAGTGACAAGCCGTTGGCTTCAGATATGCCAATGCCTGAGACTGGCATGCTCAAAGCGACCAATTCAGGCGAAGGTTTCCAGAGTGTCGGCTGGCGTTTTTCACCAGAGAAAGTGTTCGATCGCCGGAAGTTGATCCCTCTTCTGGTCGAGCTGGAAGTGGAGCGCATGAAAGCGGTGTTTATTACTGGCGATGGCATTTATGGCTACAACCTAACGCCTGATGGGCTACAGGAAGTGGAGTTGGATGACTGCGCGGAAAGCCGAATTGAACTGATTGCAGACAGCATCGATGAGCAATTTGAGGCACAGCTTCTGTCTTGTGAATTGGTTTAAGGCTAATAACAGCGGGCATTATCCTCATTAATGCCCGTGTTTCTTTCTCATCTCCCTCTGCGTTTTTTTCCTATTCCTATTCTTCATTAACACCACGATCATGATCTTTTGGTGATGTTGACTTTCCATATTGACATTGTTTGATTGTCAAATTAAATTAAAATCAAATAATTTGATAATCAAACTAAAATTGGAAGGTAAGTGTCTCAATGGCTGTATCGCAACACTCACATGATTTCGTTTCTCATAACCAGAAGGGTGAAAAACGCACGCTCTACGTATTGATCCTAACCGTGACCACCATGGTGGTGGAGATTGCTGCCGGAACCATGTTTGGCTCAATGGCATTGCTAGCAGATGGTTGGCATATGGGGACACACGCAGCGGCATTTTGTATCACCTTGTTTGCTTACCGCTACGCGAAACAAAACGCCCATAATGACCGCTTCTCATTTGGTACGGGTAAGGTGAGTGTGCTCGGCGGTTTTACCAGTGCGATTGCGTTAGGGATTGTGGCATTGATGATGATGGTCGAGTCGATTCATCGTCTCTTCAACCCAGAAAGCATTCAGTTTAACGAAGCCATTATGGTGGCGGTGATTGGTTTAGTGGTAAACCTTGCAAGCATGCTGCTTCTGCAAGATCACCATCATCATGGGCATGACCATCATGATCACCACGGACACGATCACGAACATCATCACGACCACAACTTAACCGCAGCGTATTTCCACGTACTGGCGGATACGTTGACGTCTCTGTTGGCGATTGTCGCGTTGATTGTCGGTAAGTTTTACGGTTGGATTTGGTTGGATGCCATGATGGGGATCGTTGGTGCCGTTGTGATTGGTAAATGGACTTTGGGTTTAATGAAGCAAACAGCGCCAGTGTTGTTGGATGAGAGCATCAACAAGTCTTACCGAGATGAGATTACAGAGACGCTTGCACCTTATGCTGAGATTGTTGATTTACACATCTGGAAGGTGAGTGGTCACCATTACTCTGCGGCAATTGCGCTAAAAAATCACAGTGACAAAACGCTGGATGAATTTAAGCAATTATTGAGTAAATTTGATAAGATTCACCACCTAACTTTGGAAGTTCAAACGACTGAGTGATGCGCGAATTAGAAAAGCTGAATCAAACGCTTACCGAGTTCTATGACAAAATGTCTTCTTGGGAGCAATCTGTAGTAAAAGGCACGGGTTATTCACTGGCTCAAATCCACACGATTGAAGTGTTAGGTGGGCATGGTGCGTTGCGTATGAAAGAACTGGCGGAGAAGCTCGGTATTACAACAGGCACGTTAACGGTTCAAATTGAGAAACTGGTAAAAGCGGAGCTTATTGAGCGTTGTCCGCATCCAGAAGATCGCCGCGCAATTGTAGTGAAGCTCACTCCTGCTGGTGAGGAGATTCACCGTCATCACAATCAGCTGCATTTAGATTTGGTGCAAGACTTAACGCGTAATATCGACCCGGATCATCAGGCGATTTTGTTTGCTTGCTTACAGAAGATGAACAGAGAATTTTGATTGCGCTTTTCGTTTCTACACTCAGATATTGAGTCTCGAATAGCAAAAAAGTAGAGCACCGAAATGCTCTACTTTTTTTATAAGCTCGATAGAATCTGTTCGATTGGCAGCTGTGTAAACGCATACGTAATGCCAACACAGAATGCAGCGCCGGTAACGCCCATGGCGACAGTCGTTGCGAGTAGCAGAAGGGTAATCTTAGGCATTAGAGATTAAACTCCTTCTTAAAGGTTGGGTAAATGACACCATTTGCTTCTTGGTAGGATTTAAAGCCATAACCAAACGCAAATGCTGCCACCACAATGGCAAATGCCGCAATGTTTCTTCCTTTCATCCTTAAACTCTCTACCAATCGTTTTTCTATTGCTTAATGAATTCGGGTTCTTCAATTACTGGGTAAAACACACAAACAGTACCCATGCTGTTGTTAGCACAAGTAGCGGTGTGAATACTTTCTGAATTGAAGCGCCATCGGTTAGGTCATAAATCACGATCGATTCTTTATAGAATGCGCGTTTGAATGAACCAAAGCTGATTTCATTTTTAACGTCAGATTGCTCATAGTGATGACGTGCTGAGTCTGCCATTTGAGACTCTAGATCTTGCATCTCGTATTCTTTGTTAAAAAATGCATCCCACGCCGAAATACGTGCAATAGCTTTTGGTGAACGATTGCACTTCAGTTTTTCTAGACGCTTAGCGTATGCAGCTTGATATTTATCCACGATGATTTCCTACATGAATAGACTGTAATGTTGAACACAGCGTTAAATGCTCTGCTCAGTGGTTGTAAAAATTAGAAAATGAGAATCAAAAGGGAATTTTTACATGAGTAGGAAAGTGGCCAGATGAGGAAGTACGGCATTTGATTGTTAAAGAGCTCAAGGAAGGTTATCCCTTGTGTTGCGGATAATATGGGCTGCTTCTGGATGCGACAAACAAAAATAATTAGTGAGGACAACAAGCAATTTTTGTTGCGGACTTGGCCATTCTGAGCATCGAGACTCGTTTAACATGAATAAATACTAGGTATAGCAAGGGCTTGAGAGGTATTTAGATATGGAAGTTTTTTAAGCACTTACGGTGAATAAAGTTCATAACTGCTAATTATAAATACATCAAAAAGCGATATTATTTTTCTCGTTGGAGTGCTTAATAAAGATTGAGAGTTTGATTTTCTCGTGCAATCCGCCGCAGTCTTTACTCCTTCTTTGCACTCAATCCGAATATATTTCCCCCCTCCATGGTGATATTTGGATTGAGTGTCTTTTTTTAGTTATTTAGCGTCTTCTTTAGCTTGTTACTGTCTTTTCGCTTTGACGATAAGATTTGCTAACTGTGCAAACCCAAAGCCACCATTTTCCTCAGTCAAAAAGCTTGGTTGATGGTTCAGTTTCGCCAGTAAAGGGCGAATGTTGTTCACGCCAAAGGTTGTTGGCAACCATTCAAACATGCCTTCATCATTCAATGAATCACCCACATATGTGATGTGCCCTAAGCTCGGCAACTCGCCATTATTGAACTGCCTAATGTAGGCTTCACCACTAGTGCGCTTACTATGATTGCCCACCCACGCATTGATGTGAATTGAACTCAATGTTGCATTGACGGGGTGAGATTCCACATTCAAATTCACGATGCGATTGAGGATTTCCATTGTTGTAGAAGGAGGAACCGGCGCTCTATCTTGTGCGATGTTCACCGCCACGTCGCAGTAGCGAAAGCTCTGATCGTGGCTGAAGTCGACATCAGGATACTCTGCCAAAATGCCCGCAATGCTTTCTTGCAATGCATACTGTTCTTTGCGCATCACTTCTGCCGGACGGGCAAAGGTGGTGTTGAATCCTGTCGCGTCTTTTCTCATCCAAAACGCGCCATTTTCACCAATTACACCATGCAGTGACCACATCTTTGCCATTTGGTCACACCAACCAGCGCAGGCGCCTGTGACTGCGACCACTTTTACGCCCACACGCTCTAGCTCGGCTAGCGCAACTAATGTCTCTGGTGGCAGTTTACCTTGCCAAGTCAACGTGTCGTCCACGTCGGTCAGCAGCCATTCGATCTGTTTCAGGCTCTCCAAGTTGAGCTCTGATAACGGGTTAGGCATTCACCACTCCTTGATTGTTTACTTGAGGATTTATTGCTTGGGTTTCGTCACTGCCGTCTTGCAATGATTCCGCTGGGGCCAGTGTACACTCGATGCGTTTTTCTGTGTTGGCATCAAAAAGGTGAACATGCTTTGGTTTGATATCCAGACCAAGTTTATCGCCAATTTGAATTGGCGTATGTCCCTCAACACGAACAACCAGTTTTTGTGAATCACCGCCTTCTGTGCGGCAGTAAAGCAGCAAGTCAGCACCAAGCGATTCAATCAATTCGACTTCTACTTGCAACCATGGGTTATCTTGGCTGATTTGTAAATGCTCCGGGCGAAGACCTAGCTTCACTTCCCCTAAATCCAAGTTTGTCGTGGATGCAGGAAGCAGCGCGTCACCGATAGTGATACCGTCAACGCTAACATTGCCATCTAAGATGTTCATGGATGGTGAGCCAATAAAGGTCGCGACGAACAGAGAAGCAGGGTTATCGTAAATCTCTAGCGGTGTACCAACTTGTTCGACATTGCCTTTGTTCAAGACAACAAGCTTGTCTGCAAGCGTCATTGCTTCCACTTGGTCGTGAGTAACGTAAACTGACGTGGTACCAAGGCGACGTTGCAGCTTCTTAATTTCCAAACGCATTTGAACACGCAGTTTGGCGTCTAGGTTAGACAGAGGCTCGTCAAACAAGAACACCTTTGGTTCACGCACAATTGCGCGTCCCATCGCGACACGTTGACGTTGTCCGCCAGAAAGCTGTCCCGGTTTACGGTCGAGTAGATGATCCAACTCCAGCATCTTTGCTGCTTCGTGAACCAATCGTTCGATTTCCGCTTTCGGTGTTTTGCGGTTGCGCAGACCATAAGCCATGTTGTTGTACACCGTCATGTGTGGGTACAGGGCGTAGTTCTGGAAAACCATGGCAATGTCGCGCTCGCCAGGTTCTAGGTCATTGACGATTGTGGTGTCGATTTTGAGCTCACCAGAGCTGATTTCTTCTAGGCCCGCAATCATGCGAAGTAGGGTGGATTTACCACAGCCACTTGGGCCAACGAGCACGACCATTTCACCGTCGCAGATATCAAGATTGAGTTTTTGGATCGCCTGATAGCCGTTCGGATAACATTTAGCGATATTTGAAAGAGTTAACGTGGACATTTATTTCTCCGAATCTACCAGACCTTTAACAAAGGCTTTTTGCATTGCAATTACCACAATCACGGGTGGCAACATGGCGATAATGGTGGTGGCCATAATTTTGTTCCATTCGATCACACCATCAACCACTCCGAGCATCTGTTTAATGCCCATCACGATGGTGTAGTACTGCACATCAGTGGTGATCAGCAGTGGCCACAAATATTGGTTCCAGCCGTAAATGAAAGTGATGACGAACAGTGCCGCGATGTTGGTACGCGACAGAGGCAACAAGATATCGAAGAAGAACTTAATCGGTCCTGCGCCATCAATTCGTGCTGCTTCCACTAACTCATTCGGTACCGTTAAGAAGAACTGACGGAACAAGAAAGTCGCTGTCGCACTGGCAATCAGCGGAATGGTTAAGCCGTAAAATGAGTTGAGCATGTTGAGGTTTGTAATCACCTCAAACGTCGGCATGATGCGAACTTCAACGGGTAACATCAGCGTGAAGAAGATCATCCAGAACGCCAGCATTCGTCCCGGAAAACGAAAGAACACCACTGCATAGGCAGACATGATGGAAATGCTCAACTTACCGATGGTAATGCACATCGCCATAATGAAAGAGTTCAGAAGCATACTGCCAATCGGCAAAGTATTGTTGTTGTACTGAGTGTCGTTACTCAACAAGTCAGTAAATACGCTAAAACCCAAATCTCCAAACCAAAGTGGAGTGCCAGTAGCGAATGCGCTGTTCTCATGGGTCGTTGCTAC
Source organism: Vibrio sp. LB10LO1 (assembly GCF_010092875.1). Taxonomy (NCBI): domain Bacteria; kingdom Pseudomonadati; phylum Pseudomonadota; class Gammaproteobacteria; order Vibrionales; family Vibrionaceae; genus Vibrio; species Vibrio sp. LB10LO1. Next base: position 59,893 of record NZ_JAADJW010000007.1, on the reverse strand, counting down.
GATTGCAATCCAAACCGGAAGCGCAATCGAAATGATGCCAAGAATCAAAATGACATGGCAAAACAGATTGAAAAACGGTCTTCTTTCTACCATCAGTACGCCACCTTCTTCTCAACATACTTAAATTGAATCACAGTCAGGGAAGCAACCAAGATCATCAGGATCACCGACTGCGCGGCCGATGAACCTAAATCCAGTCCGATAAAGCCATCGTTATAGACTTTGTAAACCAAGGTCGAGGTACTGTTACTCGGGCCGCCTTGTGTCATCGCGTGAATGATGGCGAACGTATCAAAGAACGCATAAACAAAGTTCACGACCAACAAGAAAAAGCTGGTTGGAGAAATCAGCGGGAAGCTAATGGTGATAAAGCGTTTGATCGGACCGCTACCATCAATAGCAGCGGCTTCGTGCAGAGACTTGGGTACCGATTGAAGCGCCGCAAGGAAGAACAGGAAGTTGTAGCTGATTTGCTTCCAAGTCGAGGTGATGATCACCATCCACATTGCATGGGTGCCATTGAGCGTTGGGTTCCAGTCTACACCAAACAGATGCAATAACTCAGTCATCACACCGATGGTTGGGTCGAATAGGAATAACCACAGCGAACCCGCGACAACCGGAGCGACCGCATAAGGCCAAATCAAGAATGTGCGGTACATGGTTGCACCGCGGATGATTTGCTCGGCAAAAGCGGAAAGGATAAGCGCACTGACCAACGCGAGCACCGCAACGCTGATGCTAAATTGCAGCGTGGTCATTAACGAATCTAGGTACAGTGGATCATGGAAGAGCTTTTCAAAGTTCTCCAAACCCACAAACTCACGGCTCATACCGAAAGCATCTTCAAGTTGTGAAGATTGGAAAATGGCTTGTCCTGCCGGCCAGATGAAGAACACCAAGGTGATCAACAACTGAGGTGCAATCAACGCAACCGGAAGCCATTTGTGTTTAAAAACAACAGGTGAGGACATACAAATACCAAAGTAAAACAGGCAAGGTGTGTGAACGAATTCCCCACCCAAAGTGGGCGGGGAGAGTGCGTATCTGAGTGGTTATGTGAATAAGACTCAGCGCACTATTGTTCGTTATGAATCTTCGTTACTTCTGCGTGCGCTCAAAGCGACGTAATTGCTCGTCACCGCGACGAACCGCATTGTTTAGCGCAGCTTGCGCCGTTGCTTTGCCTGCCCACACTGCTTCCAACTCTTCATTGATGATGTCACGTGTTTGCAGGAAGTTACCGAAGCGAATGCCTTTCGAGTTTTCTGTAGGCTCTGTCGAGGTCATTTGCAGAACGGCTGTATCTGTGCCTGGGTTCTTAGCGTAGAAGCCTTGCTCTTTCGTTAGATCGTAAGCCGCTTTAGTGATTGGTAGGTAACCCGTGAACTGGTGCCAATCTGCTTGAACTTCTGCACTAGAAAGGTAAGAGAAGAACTTCGCTACGCCTTTGTATTCCTCGTTTGAATGGCCACGAAGAACCCAAAGTGATGCGCCACCGATGATGGTGTTTTGTGGCTTCGCTACCAACTCAGAATCGTAAGGCAGTTGCGCTACGCCGATATCAACGTCTTTCATGTTCTCTTGGATGCCAGCCAGACCAGCGGAAGAACCCATGGTCATTGCACACTCTTGGGTGTAGAACAGTGGCATACCATCAGATTGGCGACCGCCGTACTTGAAGATGCCTTCTTTCGACCACTTGCCCATTTGGTCAATGTGTCGAACGAAGGCCGAATCATTGAACTTGAATTCTGTGTTTAGGCCAGTAAAGCCGTTGTTGTTATTGGCCACAGGAACGTTGTTACGCGCACCGAAGTTCTCGATCTGCGTCCATGATTGCCATGTTGTGCTGAAACCACACTTTGCGCCGGACGCCAGTAGTTTGCGAGACACTTCTTCCATCTCTTTCCACGTTTTAGGCGGGTTTGTGATGCCTGCTTTCTCAAACATATTTTTGTTGTAGTAAAGCACTGGTGTAGAGCTGTTAAATGGCAGTGAAAGCATGTTGCCGTCGTTGGTGGTGTAGTAACCCGTTACTGCCGCAAGGTAATCATCTGGACTGAACGGCTCTTTGGTGTCGTTCATCAATTGGTAAACTGGATAAATCGCTTTTTCTGCACCCATCATGGTGGCTGTACCGACTTCGAACACTTGCACGATTGCAGGTTGTTCTTTTGCACGAAACGCAGCGATAGCACTTGTCATGGTTTCTGCGTAACTGCCTTTGTAAACTGGCTTGATCTCGTATTCTGATTGGCTTGCGTTAAAGTCTGCTGCAATTTCGTTGACCTTTTTACCTAGCGCGCCACCCATTGCATGCCACCACTCAACCTCAGTTTTTGCTTGTGCTTGCGTGCTAATGAATGCCGCTGCAACGGCAAGTCCGGCGAGGTGTTTCATAGCCATAATGATTCCTTTTCATAGATGATTTGAACAGGTTGATTCCTTGCGGATGTTCACTTTGATAATGAATCCGCTTCAAAAAATTCAAATGAACATTAAATGAGCCAAATGACGTTCTAGTTACAGAAAAATGAACTTATTTGAGCATTATTTTCGTCACGATTTTGTAATCAAATCGTCATTGAGGACTGAGATAGTTCATTTGAAAACAAATGAAAAAGACGGAATAAAAAATGACAATAACGGCACACCGTGGCTTATCCAGTTTGGCTCCAGAAAACACCTTATCGGCAATCCAACGCGCCATTGAATTCGGTTGCGAATGGATTGAAATCGACGTTCAGCTCAGTGCTGACAACATTCCTGTGGTTATTCATGACAACACCGTAAACCGCTGTACTAACGGCCGAGGCAAAGTCAAAGAGCTGACTTGGCACGAGTTAAGATTGTTGGACGCTGGTTTATGGTTTGGCGATGACTTCGCAGGTGAACATATTCCTAGTTTAGAAGAGACGCTTGAGCTCACTGCGAGAGCGGGTGTGAAGCTCAATATTGAATTGAAGATCTACTCAGGCGATGAAATTGATCTGCTGTGCGAAAAGGTTGCACAGGTCATTGAGCGTTTGGACGTCGAGGCGGATGCCATTCTCTTTTCTAGCTTTAACACCGAAGCCTTGATGACGATGAGAAATTACCTGCCAGAAGTGAGAAGAGGGCAGTTATGGCAAGAGATTCCAGACGATTTTTCTATCGTGGTGCAACACATCGATGCTTACAGTGTGCATTGTGATTACCGCTTCTTGACTGAGTCACAAGCGAAGCAGATCAAGCAGTTTGGCTACCAGCTGTTTTGCTATACACCGAACTTTCCCCAATTAGTTGAAGCACATTGGCAGTGGGGAGTGGATATGATGATTACCGACATTCCGCAACGTTATAAAGTAGAAGTGCCTTCAGCCAAACGAGAACCCGCACTGAATGAATAACCTAAATGTCCGCCAGCAGAGCATCATTGAACTGGTTCATCAGCAAGAATATTGTTCGATAGAAGAGCTTGCTCAACGTTTTGAAGTCACGACGCAAACCATTCGACGTGACATCAACCAGCTTTGCCAATTAGGACTGACCCGACGCCATCATGGTGGTGTCGGATTGCCTGCTACCTTAACCAATCGCAGTTATGCCTCTCGCCAAGTCACCAATCAACAAGAAAAGCAGACCATCGCCGATGAAGTGGTCGAAGCCATCCCGAACGGTTCGACTTTATTTCTGGGTATCGGCACGACTATCGCGTTGATTGCCGAGCGTTTGGCGAACCACAGCGAGCTTCGTGTGGTGACGAATAACTTCGAAGCGGCACACATTCTTTCTCACTTTGAGAATATTGAAACTTGGATTCCCGGTGGGCGTATTCGTACTAACGATCGCGACGTGGTAGATGGCTCTGCAGAGCAGTTTTATGGCCAGTTTTCGGCGGATATTGGCATTATTGGTTGTGCAGGCGTGACCGAAATCGCGCAGTCGCATTCCGACATGATCAACCTTGGCAGCACAACGATTGATACTCAGCCATTCGCGATGGAACATGAGTTACGAGAAGCTAAGGTGAGCCAAGCGATTTTGGCTAACTCGGAGCAAAAGTGGCTAGTGGCGAACAACAGCAAATGGCAGCGCAGAGCCAATACTAAGGTAGCTCCGCTTAGTTATTTCGATCGCGTTTTCAGTAACTAATAAAAGAACACAAAAAAGCCGCCATCACAGGCGGCTTCCGATTATCTTTTGGCTATCTCTCGCGTCGTTACTTTCCGCTGTCTGTTCAGCCTAGTCGTGGATAGGCACAACCAAAATATCAACCGGAGACTTGTTGATCAAATGTCTTGAGTAAGAAATGATCTTGCTCCAGAAATCTTGGTGGTGACCACAAATCAGTAGGTCGACTTCTTGTTCTTTTATGGTCACTTCTAACTTGTCTGCCAAGTCACCGGTGCCGACAAAGAAGTGCTTCAACGGTTGCTCCATGTAATCGCTGAAGGATCTCAAACACTCCATAGAGTGCTCATTCAACGGCCTTTGATCTGGGTCCGCTTTGATATCAACAAGCTCACGATAAATCTCACCATGAGTACCGTCGATGTGGATAAATGATATCTCGGAGCCGAGATAACTCGCCATAGATACAGCGCGGTCAATCAACACAGTACTCTCATCAGACAGTTCCAGTGCGACTAGGATATGTTTGTATTTCATAACCATGCCCTTTTGTGGAATACGTTACTAATAGCATAGTATGTCTTGGCGAAAAAATGTGTTGCTAAGATCCCGAAATTGCTCAAAAAAGTTTTGGCAAATTATCATCAGCAGAGCAAGTGGAAGGCATTGATAAAAATAAAAAAAGAGCCGGTATCAGTACCAGCTCAATTCAATCTCTAAAGGCATATCACAGCGTATTTTCTCGCCGCACATTTCATCTGAAGCATTGAGGTGAACCAGCTTTGCTGATGAGTAGCTGCTGCTACGAAAATGATCCCTTGCTTCACAAAGGCTCGCGAACGTTAGCGGGCTTTTGTTTTCATTTAATATCAGTGATCTTGTCTGGTTTTCTACGTTGTAAGCGAGGTAGATACCACCCTCGACTGATTCAATCAAAAGATTCATAGCCGTTTCCCTTGGTGTGTCACTCTCTGGCTCTTACGGCGAGCGATAGAATTTAGTTCACTTCCTGTGTTTGAATTCGTTTTTCTTAGCTCTCGCTCGTGACAGAAGTCGCTTGCTTTTTATACAAGAAAACCTTTAGACTTTGCCCATCACTTCTTTAGGAGATTACGCCAACATGAACAACTAAACCTGTCATCCAACTCTCATTTTATTTTTTGGATTTACAGGGTTAGTAGGCGTAGCTCACTTTCTGATATTTCTTTGCAATTACCATTTTTCTGTTTGAAGCGCTTCTATGCACGCGTGTATTTGCATCGATCTCATCTCTAGATTTATCTCAAGCTACGGCTGTTGTCCCTGTCATACAGGAGGCAAATTATGCCAGTTTTACAGGCTTACAATATCAGTCATCAATTTGGTAACGGCGAAACACTGTTTCAGCAAATCTCATGTTCTATGACCAAACGTCGTGTTGGGTTAGTCGGACGCAACGGTGTCGGAAAATCGGTGCTTGCATCAATACTCAGCGGTGAGCAAACCCCGACCAGCGGTACGGTCACCTTACCAACGTCATTTGCAGTATATCGTCAGCAACCATCGCACTTGTTAGGTGGCGACCTTTCGATTGCCCAGTTTTTAGCAAAGGACAAAGTACTGAGTGCTATCAAGCAGATTGAAATGGGCGGTTGCTCTGAGCATTTGTTTGAGGAGGTGGGCGAACAATGGGATTTGCCGATTCAACTTGCTAAGCAGCTTACAGATATGGGCTTACCGCCACAGCCAGACTTCCCTTGCTCACAATTGAGTGGCGGACAGTTAACGCGTTTGCAACTGTGGCAGTTGTTCGACAGCGAAGTGGAATTGCTGATCCTTGATGAACCGTCTAACCACCTCGATAAACACGCCAAGCAGTGGTTGATTCATTCGATGCGAAGTTTCTCAGGCGCGATTTTGCTCATCAGTCATGACCGAGAATTGCTGCGCGAGATGGAAGAAATTTGGGAGCTATCCGGCTTAGGCTTGCAGGTGTTTGGTGGCAATTACGATGTGTATGCGGAGCAAAAGCGAACAGAACTGCAAGCGGTGGAACGCCAATTAGCCAGCGTAGAAAAGCAAAAGAAACACTTGGAAGAACAAGCTCAACGCAATCGAGAGAAAGCAGAACAAAGAGCGGCTCAAGGTAACAAGTTGAGAAAGGATGGCAGTCAGCCAAAGATCTTACTTGATGGAATGAAAGACAAAGCCACAGCCCGAGCTGCCAGTCGCAATAAGAATGAGCAACTTCGCCAAGCGCATCTACAAGAGAAAGAGCAAAGCTTACGAGCGCGTAAAGAGCAAATCAAAGGGCAAAAACTGTATTTGGCAGACAGTCAAAGTCGCTCACGAAAAGTCGTATCGTTATTAGAAGCCGTGTTGCTATTTGGGACGGCTCAACCTATTACTGCGCAAGTTCATGCGGATGATAAGGTACATTTGCTGGGCAAAAATGGATGCGGTAAATCGACCTTACTGAAAACCCTGTTGGGCGAGTTCTCATTGCAAAGTGGTGAGCAGCAAGTCAATACGCCGCTTTATTACCTCGACCAGCACTTTGGTGCGATACAACCTGAACTCTCCATGTTGGAAAACCTGACGCAACATTGTGAGGGGATGAAAGAGAACGATGCCAGAACATTACTAGCAGGTATTGGCTTTCGTAGAGACAGTGTCTTTCGTTTGGGGAATGTATTAAGCGGCGGTGAGAAAATGAAGCTCGCGATGTTGATTGTCAGTCATCAACCAACTCAGCCTTTATTGCTCTTGGATGAGCCGGATAATCATCTCGACCTAGTTTCGAAAATCATGCTCGCTCAGGCATTAAATGCTTACCGAGGCGGTTTTATTCTTATCAGTCATGACCAAGATTTTGCCGCGGAGTCGGGTGTGTCTCGCTGCGTTGAACTGAGCTAACACCAATCAGCGATAAACTGAGGACTGTCTATCTCACGGGGCAAAGTGACTCACTTTGTCTCCGTGGATTCACAGCTTTATTCAGACGATTAGAATCATTTCTCCGATATAGGTAAGATGCTTGATGCATTACACAAAACAAAAACAGAAAAGGAAGTCTATGAAAAAGAAAACCTTAGCATTGGTGACGGCGTTTGCGATGACGGGAATGTTGTCGAGTGCGTATGCAGAAGACTCAACACAAAAGCTGGTTGAACACGTACACAAAATGGCGGTGAAGTACCCAACGACAAAGAAAGTCGATGTGGAAGATGAGTATTTTGGTACCAAAGTCAGTGACCCATACCGCTGGTTAGAAGACGACCGCAGTAAAGAAACGGCAGATTGGGTGAAAGCGCAGAACCAAGTCACGTTCGATTACTTGGCGCAAATTCCTTATCGTCACCAGATTGAAGAACGCTTAACTCAGTTGATGGATTACGAGAAGTTAGGGCGTCCATTCAAAGAAGGCAAATACACCTATTTCTACAAAAACGACGGTTTGCAAAACCAAGATGTGCTTTACCGTCAACTCGATGATGGCAAGCCAGAAGTTTTCCTCGATCCTAATACCTTTAGCGAAGATGGCACGACCTCACTGGCGAATGTGAGCTTCACCAAAGATGGTTCTTTAGTCGCTTACAGCATTTCAGAAGGCGGTAGCGACTGGCGCAAAGTAATTGTGCTTGATGCAGAAACCAAAAAGCCTGTCGGTGAGACGCTAGTGGATATTAAGTTCAGCGGCGTGAATTGGCTGGGGAACAAAGGTTTCTACTACTCAAGTTACGACAAGCCAGAAGGCAGCGAGCTTTCGGCAAAAACCGACCAGCACAAGCTTTACTACCATGAGCTAGGTACTAAGCAAAGTGATGATAAGCTTATCTTCGGTGGTACAGAGGCAGAGAAGCACCGATACGTTCGCGGTTACACTTCGGACGACCAACGTTACCTGTTTATTTCGGCAAGCACTTCAACGTCGGGCAATAAACTGTTCTTGAAAGATTTGACCAAGCCAGACAGCCCGTTGCAAACCATTCTGGATAACACCAATTCTGATACTTGGGTGATTGATAGCAAAGGCACCAAGCTGTATTTGGTTACTAACTTAGATGCACCAAACAAACGTGTAGTGACGGTGGATGCGAGTAACCCTGAGCCGAAGAATTGGAAAGATTTAATACCTGAAACTGACAACGTGCTTAGCCCATCAACCGCGGGCGGTTATCTATTCGCAAGCTACATTGTTGATGCGCTTTCGATGGTCAAACAATACGATATGGACGGTAAGTTCATTCGTGAAATCAAGCTGCCAGACATCGGCAGTGCTTACGGTTTCTGGGGTAAGAAAGAAGACGCGGAAGTCTACTACTCTTTCACCAACTACAAGACGCCAAGCACGACCTATCGCTTAGACATCAAAGAGGGTGACAGCGAGGTTTACCACAAATCGAACGCACCATTCGATCCGGCACAATTTGAATCCCGTCAGGTGTTCTACAAGTCGAAAGACGGCACCAAGATTCCAATGATCATTACCTACAAGAAAGGCACACCGATGGACGGTACAGCGCCAACGATCTTGTATGGTTATGGTGGTTTCAATATCAGCCTGACGCCTTACTTCAGTCCAAGCAGAGCGGCATGGTTGGAAATGGGCGGAATCTACGCTGTTGCGAACATCCGTGGTGGTGGTGAGTACGGTAAAGAGTGGCACAATGCTGGCACCAAGTTAGAGAAGCAAAATTCGTTTGATGACTTTATTGCCGGAGCGGAGTTCCTTATTGACCAAGACTACACCTCGTCAGACAAACTCGCGATTAACGGTGGATCGAACGGCGGCTTACTTGTTGGTGCTGTGATGACGCAGCGCCCAGAGCTGTTCAAAGTGGCACTGCCAGCAGTGGGTGTATTGGATATGCTTCGCTACCACACCTTTACGGCAGGAGCAGGCTGGGCTTATGACTACGGTACAGCAGAGCAAAGTAAAGAGATGTTCAATTACCTCAAAGGGTACTCGCCAGTACACAACGTCAAAGCCGGCGTTAAGTACCCGGCAACTATGGTAACAACGGGTGATCATGATGATCGCGTGGTGCCAGCGCACTCTTACAAATTTGCGGCCGAGCTGCAGTCGAAACAAGCAGGTACAAACCCAACCTTGATTCGAATCGAAACCAATGCAGGTCATGGTGCAGGCACACCGACTAGTAAGGTTATCGAGAAAACCGCGGATGTTTATAGCTTCACTTTGTTCAATATGGGCGTCGAAAAGTTGTAAGCGAGAGGTTAGCTTTAAGCTTGGGCTTAATTCATTTGTCAATGAATCACAACGCAGTCTTCGGGCTGCGTTTTTTGTTTTTATCTCAGCCAGTTAATAACAAGGTTATAACGCATATAACCATAGGTGATAGAACTTCCTATTATTCTTCCTCTTAGTTTTCTACAGCGTTTAATCGTCTATCCCTAACTTATCCAACGTTTGTTTGCAGACCTTTATTTGATGGGGATTGGATAACGCATTCAGTTAGTTCAAGTGGAATAAATATAATATGAAAAATCTTACCAAAATCGTTGTTGCGGGGTCCCTCCTCTCGTGTGCAGCAGCGCAAGCAGGAGGTCTGTACTTGTACGAGACTTCCACTACTGATATCGGCTTGGCTTCTGCGGGCATGGCCGCAAGGGCGCAGGATGCTTCGGTCATGGCGGCGAACCCCGCGGGTTTGTCTAACGTGGCCGGTCAGTCATTTTCCGGCCATCTGATCAGCTTGTATGGCGATACCACGCTAGACACGGTTGGTGGCGGTGATGCTGGGAATATCATTGGCTACGTCCCGCTTGGTTCTGCATTTTATAGCCAACAGGTGAACGATAAGTGGACGCTTGGTATCGGTATGTATGGTAACTATGGATTAGGGTTGGAGTACGACAAGTTGTTCAATCGTATCGATATTCCTAATGCGATCACTCAAGCCTTGACCGTTCAGCCTTCTGCTTCTTACCGTATTAACGATCAATGGTCTGTAGGTGCTGCATTGGGCATCCATTACGGCATTTTAGATATGGATGTGAAAGTTGACGGTACGACCATCGCTGGTGGTGTTGAAGATACAGACACCCAAGTTAATGGCCGCGTTGGTGTGTTGTATGAGTTGAATTCCGGCACTCGCTTAGGTCTGTCTTACTCGAATGAAACTGAGTTCGAATTCGACGATAAAGACTTCTCGACCAGTGCTGTTGCGCCTCAGCAGTTGGTGTTCAGCGCTTACCATGAGCTCAACGACAAACTGGCGGTGATGGGTAACTTGAACTGGCAAGACTGGAGTGCTTACCAAACGCTGATGGATGTTGAGACGCAAGACACTTACCAAATTGCACTTGGTACTCAATACAAGGTGAACAGCAAAGTCATGTGGAACGCTGGTTTTGCTTTTGACTCTAGTATGTTTGCAGATCAATCCAATGGTGATCTCACCATTCCTTCAGGCAATGCTTACCGTTTAGGTACAGGTATTGACTATAAGATTGATGAAGCAAGTACCGTTTCTGTTGCCTTTGAAGCGATGCTTATTGAGTCGTCTGAAGTGAAAATAGCGGGTGTTCCTGTTGCAAGCTTTGATGATCCTGCTTTGTACTTCCTGAGCATCGGCTATAGCTGGAAAAACCAATAAATCAGTTTAAAACAACGGTAAGCAGGCTTTCGCTTACCGTTGTTTTATTGTTATTGATTGTTCTCGAGTTTTTCGCGGTATTGGTCTTGCAGAATGTACATGCGTTTTACATCGCGGTAGCTACCGTTAATGAAGTACTCTTGCACGAGATGACCTTCCTCAATAAAACCGCACTTCTGGTAAAGGTGAATTGCTTTTTCGTTGTCTAAGGCAACTAACAAATAGATTTTGTGCAGGTTAAGAATTGAGAACGAATAATCCAAAGCTCGATTGATCACCTCTTCGGCATAACCTCGCCCTTGATGATCTGGTGCGATGATGATTTGGAATTCAGCACTACGGTGAATGTAGTTAATCTCAATCAGCTCTACCAGACCAATTAATACGCCGTGTTCATCTTCCACTACAAAGCGGCGCTCGGCGTCGTCGTGAATATGTTTGCGGTAAAGCTCTTCTAATTCATCGTGGGATTCGTACGGTTCTTCAAACCAATACGTCATGATATTACGGTTATTGTTGAGGTCGTGAATAAAGCGCAGGTCTGAACGTTCTAAAGCACGAATTGTGAGACCATTTTTCATCGTCTATCTCCGGATAGAAAAAGCATAATTAAATGCGACTATAACCATGCCATCTTAGCCTATTAGGGGGAAATCTCCCCTTTACTTCTGCGAGTTTATGCTTGTAAAAGCGATCTTCGTCATAGCCCTGTAACGCCTTTAAATATAAGGCTTGCTGCAACAACAAAAGTTAATCATAACGACAAAAAACCTGATTAGGTTAAGGGTGCGATTTCAGATTAAATACCGCCAACGACTTAAGGTCATAATCTACATAAACAAGGTATTAAATATGTTTTCAATCGGTGACGTAGTAGTAGCTACTAAAGGTATCGATCTAGGTGAAATGGTTGTTACAGGTCTAAGCAGCGGCGGTTTCTACGTACGCGTTCAGGCTGGCGAAGCAACACTAACTTACCCAGCGAAAGATGTTAAGAAAGCATAATTTAATTTGCTGACTTGCAAAAAAGGTAGCTCACGAGCTGCCTTTTTTTATGCCTATTATTCCCTCCTAAATTCCTACTTTATTTCGTTCTGAATTATTTTTAATCGAATTTAATATGTTTGGTTAATATATTGGTGCTCTCGTCATTTTTGACTCATATCAATAAAAGTTGCGGTTTTAAGTTGTTGTCTTTATGTTGTATTTTTCACTTATTTCCCCAAGTGTCTGTTTTTACGAACTTTAGATGTTAAATTCGTTGCTCATCTAAATATTCGATTAATATCAATTCCTTTTTCCCATTTTTAAAAATATCGCCATTTCAATAACTTTCGCCCCAACTGATTTAGGGGAACAGTGATGAATAAAAAGAAAATAACGCTAGGGATTGTAGGAGTTGGCTTGGTGGCGTACTTCGGTACAGTCTATATGGTGAACCAAGACGATAAAAAAGTGGCTCAACAAAATCTGACGCAATTTAGTTCGTTAGATCAATCGACACTGGATTATCAAGCGATGAAGGTATTGGCGGATAAAGGTTGTGGCTATTGTCATACGCCGAGCAGTGAAATGCCTTTCTATTCTGAAATGCCAGTGGCAAAACAAATTATGGAAGCGGATGTGAAAGTGGCCATGCGTCACTTTGACATGACAAACTTGCTGGATGACGTGAAGCAGAACGATCCAGTTTCTGAAGTGGCTTTGGCTCGTCTTGAGAAGGTGCTCTACGACGATTCTATGCCGCCAGCGATTTACCTGACCATGCACTGGTCTGCAAGTATGTCGAAAGATGAAAAACACACGCTACTGAAATGGATTCGTGAAAAGCGTGCTGAGCGCCACGCACAATCACCGGTATCTGAAGAACGTAAAACCAAAGTTCTACAACCAATTTACACTACGTTTGAAACCGACGCAGACAAGGCTGAACTGGGTAAGGTGCTTTACCACGACACACGACTTTCAGGCGACAATACTGTCTCATGTGCATCATGCCACAGCCTTGATACAGGCGGCGTGGACCGACTCGTAACGTCTGTTGGTATTCATGGCCAAGTTGGTGGCATCAACGCGCCAACCGTTTTTAATGCTGTGTACAACAAGCTGCAGTTCTGGGATGGTCGTGCTGCGGATCTGCAAGATCAAGCGGGTGGTCCTCCGTTTAACCCGATTGAAATGGGCTCTATGGATTGGGATGAAATCGTCGATAAGTTAAGCCAAGACCCAGACATGGTGGCGATGTTCCAAAAGGTTTACTCAGGTGAGATTAATGGCAACAACATTACGGATGCGATTGCCGAGTTTGAGAAAACCCTAACCACACCAAACAGCCGCTTCGACCAATACATGATGGGTGATACAAAGGCGCTGGACTCGCACGAGAAATACGGTTTGATGCTGTTCAAGAAGTACGATTGTCAAACTTGTCACGCAGGTGAAGCGATGGGTGGTGAAACGTTTGAAACCATGGGCATGAAAGCGGATTACTTTGCGGACCGTGGTACCGACATGACGGATGCAGACCTTGGTCGTTACAACTTCACTGGCAACAAAGAAGACAAACATAAGTTCAAAGTGCCAACCTTGCGCAACATTGAACTGACACCGCCATACTTCCACGATGGCCATGCTGATACGCTAGAAAAAGCCATCTACGACATGGGCAAATACCAAGTCGGAGTAGAAATGTCGGATGAAGAAGTGGATGCCATCAAAGCGTTCTTAAAAACACTGACGGGTGATTATGAAGGCCGTCCTTTAAGTTAAGCTGAGGCATCACCGACAAGTTTGTTATCGCTAAAACGATAGACGTCGCAATCAAGACCACCTTTGACTAAGGTGGTCTTTTTTATGGAAGAAATTCAATCAAATAGGGATTGTTATGATTGATCATTTTGAAATTAAGGTTGTGGATGTTAACGCCTGTGTCGGTTTTTACTCCAAGGTGCTTACCCCTTTGGGCATCGAGCTAAAATGGTCGGACGAAGCAGCGGCAGGCTTTGGATTAGTTGGTGAACCCAATACGCGCTTCCTGATAGAAAAGGGGGCTCAAAGTGCTCCTTGCCACATTGCGTTTAAAGCGAATGACAAGGCTTCCGTCGAGGCCTTTCATAAAGCAGGTATTGAGGCTGGTTTTACTTGTCATGGTGAGCCAGGCTTGCGTGAACACTATACGCCAAATTACTACGCGGCGTTTTTTTATGATCCCGATGGTAACAACATCGAAGCGGTAGTTTATTTATAGGGCGTTAATTATAGGATTATCCAGTGGGTATTTACTGATCGAACGATCGTTAGGTCATTGGTTTTACGATCAAGATAGAAGATAATCGAGCTCCTATTTCATCCCTATAAAAAGAACGAAAATACTATGAAAGTTGTCGTCACAAAGGCACAAAAACAGCACGCTCAAAGCATTACCGAAGTTCTCAATCCCATCATCGAAGAGGGCTTATACACGATTCTCGATACGACCTTTACCCCAGAAGAGGAAGAAGGCTTCATTGAAAGCTTTCCTGAAACGGGCGTGTTCAATGTGGCATTGACTGTAAAAGAGGCGGACGAGGAAGACAGCGCCGTGCTAGGTTTCCAAAACGTAGAGCCTTTCGCCAGTTATACCAAGGCATTCGCACATGTAGGTATTATCGGTACGTTCGTCGATGCCAAGTGCCGTCGACAAGGTGTCGCTTCAGCGTTGTTTACCACCACTTTTGCCGATGCTAAAGCCAAAGGCTACGAAAAGTTGTTTGCTTATGTACGAGAGGACAACCCCAACGCGCTCGCAACCTATCTGAAACACGGCTTTGAAGTGGTCGGTACTGCTAAGAAGCACGCCAAAGTTAACGATCAATATATCAATGAAGTCATGATCGAGAAGTTTCTCTAACGCCTAGAAGGAAAGCAAGATGCACAAGTCTGCAGGTATCATTATTAAAGACGGCGCGTTGTTAGTGCTGCGATCAAAAGGCAAAGACACCTTCTATGCGCCGGGCGGAAAACTAGATAGTGGCGAAACACCAGAGCAAGCGTTATGTCGCGAACTGCAAGAAGAAGTAAGCATTGTCGTTGCGGAAGATGCCTTAACGTTGTTTGGTCGCTTTGAGGCGCCTGCACACGATAAAGACGGCATTACTTTGGTTATGGATGTGTTCTTCGTAAATGATTATTCGGGCGAGGTGGTTGCCAGTAACGAAATTGAAGAATGCCAATGGGTAGATTCTTCAAACGTGGATGACATCGCGATAAGCACAATTTTCCGCAATGAGGTTTTCCCACGCTTGGTTGAGCAAGGGTTAGTGAAGTAGCGGCCTAATCACGAACAAAATACAAAAACGCCCACAATGCGAACGTATTGTGGGCGTTTTACTTTTTGAATCTTTTTCTACAATTCATGTTGACCTGTCTATAACTCTACAGTTTAAGATGCTTTCATCAGCGCTGAGGAAAATTACATGTATCGGATATCGGAACTGGCTGAGATGCTGGGCTTGTCTCGCACCACATTGCTCTATTACGAGAAGATTGAGCTCATCAAAGGGCAACGGTTAAGTAACGGCTACCGCGCGTATAGCGATGCGGATCTGCAACGCTTGCGTTTGATCCAGCAATTGCAGAGCGGTGGACTGACGCTCAAAGAATGTAAAGCCTGTCTGGAAGCGAAAGTGGATCGCCAGTTGATGTTGGAAAGACTCAAACAGCTCGATGAAGAGATTGAGCAAAAGCAGAAGTCGCGCCAGTTGTTGGCGGCATTGCTTGGTGAAACACCGTTAACCGATTGGCATGAATCGTTGGATGAAGTTGCGCCGGATGCGCACTTGAAATGGCTGATGACGCAAGGTTTTAGCGAGAAAGAAGCCCTTCACTTACGTTGGTTATCAAAAGATATGAATACTCACGACGACTACATGGCGGACTTCTTCCGCGTATATGAAGCCCTGGAGTTTTGGGGGCCGGGTTCAGAGCAAGATACGTTGAAAGCGTTGAGTCTATTACCAACTCAACCTGATGAGATATTGGAAATCGGCTGTGGGCAGGGCATTGCGACTCGCACTTTGGCAAAACACGCACATGTCACCGCGGTCGATAATGACGAGCCGTCTTTGCAACGCTTGCAAGGTAAAGCACAAGCTCTTGGCCTAAGTGACAATATCACCACGGTGTGTGCCAGCATGACTGAACTGCCATTCGCCGACGGGACGAGCAACCTAATTTGGGCGGAAGGCAGTGCTTACATCATGGGCGTGGAAAACGCATTCAAAGCATGGCGACCATTGCTTAAAGACGGCGGTATCTTAGTGGTGAGCGATTTGGTTTGGAATACAGACACGCCAAGCGAAGATACGGTGGCATTTTGGCAAAAAGAGTACCTGGATATGGGCAGCGTCGAGAAGCGCATTGCGCAGGCGAAATCAGCAGGCTACCGAGTGTTAGAGACGTTCCCAATTAGCCAACAGGCATGGGATAACTACTACGTTCCTTTAAATGAGCGTGTGCAAAGTTTGAAAGCTGAGATGCCAGCATCACAAGCATTGAAAGACATACAAGTTGAATTAGATATCGTTAAACGCCGTGGTAATGAAGTGGCGTATCAGATGTATATCTTACAAAAAGATTGATAGAAAAATGAACGAAACAACAAATCAAAACACTCAAAAAGCAAACTACACACTTTCTCCTTACGAGGGAGTAATGAGCAGCGAGATGATCGCTTTGTTTACTCAAACCTTTTCTGATTCTGAAGGCGAAGTAGAAGGCAAAACCATCGGCTCGCTCGTCGGCGATTTATTGAGTACGACACCTGAGCGAGAGCTTAAAGGCTTTGTTGCGAAACAAGATGAACGCTTGATTTCAGGCGTGTTGTTTACACCGTTACGCTTTGAGAATGGTGAAGTGGGCTACTTGTTGTCGCCAATGGCAACACTAACAGAGTGCCAAGGTAAAGGCGTAGGACAAGCCCTAATCAACTTTGGCCTTGAGCAACTGAAACAACAAGGCATCGAATTGGTATTTACCTATGGCGACCCTAACTTTTACTCGCGTGTTGGTTTCCAACAAGTGACAGAAGCGCAATTCAAAGCGCCTCATACTTTAAGCTTTCCACATGGTTGGTTAGCACAATCACTTGTTGGTGAGCTGACGCCAGTCCAAGGGACATCCTCTTGCGTGAAAGGTTTGGATAGTCCTGCTTACTGGTAAGGTTACCTGCAATAAAAAACGGAGCTCGAAAGCTCCGTTTTTTAATATCTAGCGAGTGTTAAATAGTATTGTACTCATCCAGTATTAACTGGCTCACTTGAGCGATAACCTGATCGCGCGCCTGCAAGGATAAATCGGTTTCAGTAATGTAAATGCTGATGTAGACCGGTTTATGATTCTCTTTCCAGATCATTGCCGTGATGCCGCGTGATCCAAAGCCCCCTGCACCAGAACGATCGGCAATCGACCAACCCTTTGGTAACACAGAGCGCATCAAAGAATCAGAGACTTTGTTATCCTGCATCCAGATTTTTAATTGAATGCGTGATTCGTAGGATAGCGCATCACCTTCTAACAACGTATGCAGCGTATTTACCATGGCATTAGGTGTTGTGGTGTCTCGCTTGTCGCCCGGGTTCGCCTCGTTCAGTCTTGGTTCAAAACGGTCAAGGCGCGTTGCTTTATCACCGATAGAACGCAAGAACGTAGTGACACCGCGTGGACCCCCAATGCTACGCAAAACAATGTTGGCTGCGGTATTGTCGCTCATCAGCATTGCGGCTTCACAAGCATGTTCAATACGCGTTGTTTGACCTGCCATACGATCCATTACTGGTGACCAAACCACCATATTGCGCTCTTCTACTTTGGCAGTGGCGTTTTTATCGAGCTTTTCATTATCCATGTCACTAAGCATCGTTGCACATGCAAGCGTTTTGAATGTGCTCATCATCGGGAAGCGCTCGTCGCCTCTATAGTCCCAATGTTCATCGGTTTGAGTATCCCAGACAGACACACCGATTCGACCCGAAATATGCTCTTCAATCGCGGAGATGTCTTCATTAAGTTTGGCGGCGTACGTTGCACTCGAACAGGCTAACAATCCAAGTAGCAGAAATAGCTTTTTCATTATTGATTTTCTTAGTGTTATTTATTTCGGTTCACACTCAGGCGAATATAGTCGAACTATAGCGAGTGAATACTCTAATGACTGTTAGATTCTTGTCTTTTTTCTGTAGGAATCTTTGCATACACCAAGCTTTACCCGTTTTTACGCTGATTGACGTTGCTTTACACATGGATAGCTAAAGTAAAGTTGTCAAATAACCGAGTAACCAATCATGAAAACAGTCCGCAATATCATCTGGGTAATGGTCGTCGCGATGTCCATATTATGGTTTGCGATGGAACCGCAGATTTTCTCTTCAACCAATGTCTTTGAATGGCGATCGGCCATGATCCAATATTCAGGGATTCTGTCTCTGATGCTGATGTCAATCACCATGGTTTTGGCGATGCGCCTTACTGTGGTCGAAAACTGGCTACATGGCATGGACAAGGCGTATCGCGTTCATAAATGGTTGGGTATTGGAGCCGTTGCTTCGGGGGTGGCGCATTGGCTTTGGTATCAAATACCTAAGTGGTTGGTGATGTCGGGTGTTTTGGCAAAACCGATAAAACACTCAGGTGCAGGGCCTGCAAGTAACCTCTCTGATATTGAGATTTGGATTAACGGTTTGCGCGATTTTGGTCAAGGTATTGGTGAGTGGGGCTTCTATTTACTATTGGTTTTGCTGGTGGTTTCTTTATGGAGCGCAGTGAAATACAAGCCATTCAAACTCTCTCATCGGTTCATGTCCGTCGCTTACCTCTTGATCGCGATACATTCTGTTTTGCTACTGAAACGTGCGTATTGGGGTGAGCCTGTTTACTATGTCACGATTGCTTTCGCCGTAATTGGTTCGATTGCCGCGCTTTATAGTCTGTTTGGTTTTGTGGGGCGTCGCAACAAACACAAGGCGGTGGTGAGCGAGACACGTTATTTCCCACACGCAGAAGTAATGGAGTTGGTCATAACACCAGATGCGTCTTGGCAAGGCCATAAGGCGGGGCAATTTGCTTACCTGCGATTTGGCGATGAGGATGCTCATCCGTTTACGATTGTATCAAGCACTGAAAGTAGCGAGTTACGCTTCTTAATCAAAGAGCTAGGGGACTTCACCACCGGGCTTTATGAGCGAGTACAACCGGGCGATGCGGTGACAGTAGAAGGCCCTTATGGTCGCTTAGCATTTGATATAGATAAACCTCAAATATGGATCGCGGGGGGCGTGGGGATTGCTTCTTTCTTTGCGGCTTTGGAAGCATTAAAAGCGCAAACGAGTCATCAGAATGTTCATCTATTCTATTGTGATCGCGGTGTAGATGGTCAGTTGGTTGATGAGTTATGGCACCTTGCCCATGAAGCGAAGGTTAAATTATACGTAATTGATACGCTAAAATCGCCACGTTTGAACGCGCAACGTGTGGCTTTGCAGTGTGGTAATTTGAATCAATATGAAATGTACTTCTGTGGACCAGAAGTTTTTTCAAAAGCGCTTAAAAAAGAGTTAGATGCGCATCAATTTAACATTGACCAGAGTTATCATGAAGAGTTATTTATTATGCGCTAAGTGTCATGTTTGTTAGTCGTAAGTTAGCTCAGTGATGAGTTTTTTAAACCTCAATTTCGATATTCAGAAATGGTTAGGGTAATAAGCAAATCCAAACCGAGAGAGTAAAGATGACTATCACATCAAAACGCATTCTAACGCTGACGACTTTAGCGACACTAGCGGCTTCTGGCCAAGCTCTAGCCGAAGGGCGTAATAATTCGATTGAAGCCGGTGCAACATTTGTGGGTGACCACGAGATGTTTGCACTGGGCTACAGCCGTGACGTGGGCAATAACATTGTGACTGGCGGTGGCTTCTTTATTGGTAACGACACTATCGATATGTCTGCAAGTAGCGATCAAGATGCATGGGGTATGTACGCGAATGTTGGTTACCGTTTCGAGATCGCTGAATTCGATATCATTCCTAAAATCGGCTTGAACTACTTCAATGCTGATGTAGACATCAAGAGTGGCGATCACTCTGGCAAGAGCATGAACATCGACAATGTTTACGCATCAATCGGCGGCACGGTTAACTGGCGTATGATTGGTCTAACGGTTGACTACGGTAAGATCAACGATTCAACAGTTAACCCAATTACGAATAAAGAATTTGAAGAAGATGTAGTGCGCGCTACGGTAAGCTTCAACTTCTAACCTTTTTCATCGACCTTTATCTTTTTGTCGTTTTATTGCACACACTGCTTGTTTGCCGCCTGTACCGGGCGGCTTTTTTATTTCTGGTTGTTTTTACACATAGATGGGTCGACGAGCTGATGGTTTAGCGAATAGACCGCTTGAGACGCTATAAGTCGCGCAGAATATCAGACAGGTACTTTTCCAATTTCACAATGGTTGGGTGTTGGTAATAGCCCCTATGAAATTGCAGGCCGATATCGAAGAACATTTGCTTCTTATCCTGAGTCAACGGGACTTTTTTGATCCCTTGCGGCAAAACGGATTCGGGCAGCGCAAAGCAAATCAAAACATAGTTGGTGTTCGTAAGCCAATCTAATGCAGCGTGCACAGAAGGAACCGTTAATCGCCTCGTAAGAGCAAAACCGAGTTGTCGTTTAACCCTTTCATAGTAAATCGCATCATCAAGCGCTCCCATCGAAACGCGTACTAACTTCTCACTTTGTAAAGCCTGAATATCCACTTGGTCTTGATGTGATAAAGGGTTACTTGCTGAGGTGTAGAGGTACAATCCCAGCTCGCCAATTTTTCGTTCAACGACACGCTCGTTCATTACTGACGGGTAGCCGGAAATGCCCACAGCGAGTGAGCCTGCTTTTGGAAACTCGATGCCTTCCAAATTCCAATCCACCATAGAAAAGTCCGCAATATTGTTGTTGTGATCGAGAAGTTCGAGTAGTGGGGTAGTAAGAATTGCACTGAGCGGGTTGGGAACAAAAAAGCGGAATTGAGTGGGTTGAGTTGCTGCTTCCAACACATTGACCTGAGTTTGTGCAGACTCCAGCTGTTCGAGTGGCTCTTCAATAATACTCATCAGTTGGCTGCAAAACAGGGTTGGAACATACAACCCTTTGTTGGCAATGAATAGCTCGTTGCCAAATAGTTCGCGGCAATCGGCTAACTGACGGTTAAACGTTGCTCGACTAATGTCTAGCGTATGGCACACCTTGGGCAACGATTTTTGTTCAAAAACCAGATGTAAAAAGCGGTACAGGTTGAGATCTATCGAGTGTTTCACAAGGTGCCTTAAATTATAAAATTTCGTCGTTGAGTACGACATTGTGTGGCGTTCAAAGGTTCAAATTTGAGCTTCTTAACCTTCAAAAATGCGCATGTAATCCACGTATTCTGATAGTGGCAAATTAACGTATTCACTATCCGGAGGTGTCATGCTTAAAGATCTATTTGGCTTATTCATTTTGGTGCTATTAGTCAGTGCGCCTGTTTTTGCGAAAGAGCAGGACCCATTTGTCGCGGGTGGCGTCACCTTTATGGATGACCATGAGGTCTTAAGTGTGGAAATCGGTGCTGAGGTGTTACCTAACCTTAACTGGTCAATCGGATTTAATGCGCCCTTAGACAGTGGAGAAAAAGAGGAAAATGGAATTTACTCAGCTGAAAAGCAAGTATGGGGGCTGCATACTGCACTGGGGTATGAAATCCGTTTGAGCGACATGCTCGCGATTACGCCGCGTATTGGTGTGAACTACAATGATGTCGAGATCGAGTACTTTAATGAAGAAACCAGCGAACATGTGGAATCTTTAAATCAGAACAACATCACACCAACGCTGGGAGTCAAAGTCGATATTGCTCGCGTTGGTTTGATTGTGGAAGGATACAAAATAGATGAAGATCTGAGCCTTTCAGAAGAAGAGGAAACCGCAATTCGCGTGATGGCGGCTTATAACTTCTGAGTTTCCCCTCACTGTTATTGACTCAAATAGAAAAAAGGAGCTTAACTGTCAGCTCCTTTGTTTCCTCAGGTCATTATTTACAGTTCAATCTTTTTAACCATTCCCGCTTCTGCGTGACCTGGAATGTTACAAGCGAACTCAACCTTGTTGTCTCCGTGGAAGTGCCACAGTAATTGCTTGGCTTTACCCGGCTCAACCGTGACTGCGTTGCCTGAATCGTGCATGTGGTCACCACTCATGTTCTTCATCATTTCACGATGTTCTAGCTGCTCTTTGGCAGAACCGATCGTAAACTCGTGGTTGATTTTACCCGTGTTCATGACTACAAACTGCACCACATCGTTTGGCTCAATCTTGACGTCTTTCTTGAACTTGATCGTCATGTCATCACTCAAGAGTACGTGTACCACTTTATCTGGCTTTGCGCCTTTTGCTGGCATACCTACCGCAGACATGCCTGGCATATCCATCATGTTGGAGTGGTCCATTTTGCTGTGATCCATCTTCATGCTGCCGTGGTCCATGTTTTCATGCTTCATATTGCTATGATCCATATCGCCATGATCCATGTTTGAATGATCCATTTGTGCAAAAGCAGTCGTTGTTGTTAAAGCTAGAGCAAGAGTGATTAGTGTCTTTTTCATCTTTTTTATCCTTGTTTTAATTCATTAATAATTTGGTTGTTTCCCCTCAAAACTGAACGTTTGAGGGGAAGTAGGGATTAAGCGTTGTTGTTTACATCACTAGCTTGTGTGCTAGCTTGGTGATTAGTCGCATTGCTTTGGCGCAACTCACGTTGTTTCCACAGCTTGAAGATGGCTGGCAGTACTAATAGCGTCAGTAGTAGTGCTGATGCCATACCACCAATCATTGGTGCAGCGATACGTTGCATTACTTCTGACCCTGTACCTTCGCCGTACATGATTGGAATAAGGCCAATAATGACCGTTAGTACCGTCATCATTACTGGGCGAACACGTAAGCCTGCACCTTCACGAATGGCATCGGTTAGGTCTTTCGCCTCAAGCTTTTGCTTGCTCTCTTCTGCATCCAGCTTTTTGTAGTGCCACGCTTGGTTAAGGTAGACGAGCATGATGACTCCAATTTCAACCGCGACACCTGCTAGGGCAATAAAGCCGACCCCAACGGCAATCGAGAAGTTGTAGTTGAGGATATGCATGAGCCACAAACCACCGACCATAGCGAGCGGCAGGGTAAGCATGATGATCATCACTTCGCCGACACGACGGAAGCTGAAGTAAAGCAGCAGCATAATGATGGCGATGGTGATTGGTACCACGACACTCAAGCGGTCTTTTGCACGCTCCATGTATTCATATTGACCAGACCAAGCCAGTGAGTAACCCGCAGGAAGATCCAGTTGATCGGCCACGACCTGTTGCGCTTCTACGACGTAAGAACCAAGGTCACGGCCATCGATGTCGACAAATACCCAGCCGTTCGGGCGTGCGTTTTCTGTCTTGATCATTGGAGGGCCGTCTTCGTAACGGATGTCCGCGACATCAGCCAGTGCAATACGAGCGCCATTTGGAGTGACTAACGGCAGGTTTTGCAGTTTAACTACTGAGTCACGGTAGTCTTGTGGGTAACGAACGTTGATTGGGTAACGCTCCAAGCCTTCGATGGTTTCACCCACATTCATGCCGCCCACCGCAGTGGAGATCACTTGCTGAACGTCTTTGATGCTCAAGCCGTAACGTGCTGCGGCACGACGTTTAATGTCGATCGTGACATAGCGACCTCCTGCTACACGTTCTGCATAAACCGATGCGGTGCCTTGTACGCCGTTAAGAATTGGCTCCAACTGAGAACCGATCTTCTCAATCACTTTCAGATCGGGACCGGCGATCTTAATGCCGATAGGGGTTTTGATACCCGTTGCCAGCATGTCGATACGCGTTTTGATCGGCATTACCCAAGCGTTGGTTAATCCTGGGAATTGCACTAGATCATCGAACTCTTTACGCAGTGATTCTGTCGTCACCCCTTCACGCCATTGATCGCGTGGCTTCAACTGGATCACGGTTTCAATCATGGTGAGTGGCGCTGGATCGGTTGCGGTCTCAGCTCGACCAATCTTGCCCCATACCGTCTGTACTTCAGGGACGGTTTTGATCAGCTTATTGGTTTGCTGTAGCAGCTCACGAGCCTTACCAATCGAGATGCCCGGATAGGTTGTTGGCATGTACATTAAGTCACCTTCATCCAGCGGCGGGATGAACTCGCTACCCAGCTTACTGGTTGGGTAATAAGCCGACGCCATTAGACCTAATGCGATAACAATCATGGTCTTAGGGTATTTTAAGCTGGTGTTCAACAGCGGACGGTACAACGCGACCAAGCCGCGGTTAACCGGGTTTTTGTGCTCAGGTAATACCTTACCGCGAATGAAGTAGCCCATAAGTACAGGGACGAGTGTGATTGCCAAACCTGCTGCCGCTGCCATGGCGTACGTCTTAGTGAAGGCAAGTGGCGAGAACATCTTGCCTTCCTGACCTTCTAAGGCGAACACAGGCACGAAGCTTAGAGTAATGATCAGCAATGAGAAGAACAGCGGAGCGCCGACTTCTTCGGCCGCCTTACTGATGACTTGCCATCGGTTTTTATCGGTCAGTGGCGTTCGTTCAATGTGCTTGTGAACGTTTTCGATCATAACGATTGCACCATCCACCATGGCGCCGATGGCAATCGCGATACCACCAAGGGACATAATGTTGGCATTAATACCTTGCCAATGCATCACGATAAACGCAGTGAGAATGCCGACCGGTAGGCTCAGAGCGATAACCAACGAAGAACGAATGTGGAATAAGAACAACGCACACACAATCGCAACGACGATGAACTCTTCTGCGAGCTTCTTCCATAGGTTTTCTACTGCTGCATCAATTAGAGTCGAACGGTCGTAAGTCGCAACAATTTCAACACCTTCTGGTAGGCCGCGCTGTAGGTCTGCAAGCTTGTCTTTTACTTTTGCAATGACTTCACTCGCGTTCTCGCCAAAGCGCATTACGATAACGCCACCAACGGCTTCTCCTTCGCCATTGAGCTCTGAGATACCACGACGCATCTGTGGACCAAGGTTAATGTCTGCGATATCACCTAATAGCAACGGCGTGCCTTTCTCGGTGACTTTTAGAGGCAGTGATTTGATGTCTTCAATGCTGGTTAGGTAACCCGTGGTACGAACCATGTGTTCGGCTTCCGCAACTTCGATAACGGACGCGCCGGTTTCTTGGTTACCGTTTTGGATCGCCATGTTCACTTGTTGCAGAGTGAGGTTGTATGCACGCAGCTTGGCAGGATCAATTTGTACTTGGTACTGCTTAACCATGCCGCCAACGGTCGCGACTTCAGAAACGCCATCAACCGTCTGCAGTTCGTACTTCAAGAACCAGTCTTGCAGGCTACGAAGTTCGGCCAAATCGTGCTTACCGGTTTTGTCTTGTAATACGTAACTGTAAACCCAGCCTACGCCAGTCGCATCAGGACCTAACGTCGGTTTTGCGTTTGGTGGCAGCTTTGGTGCTACTTGGCTTAAGTACTCCAACACGCGCGAACGTGCCCAGTACATGTCGGTATCATCGTTGAAAATGATATAAACGTAAGAGTCACCAAAGAAAGAGTAGCCACGAACTGTCTCAGCACCCGGCACGGCAAGCATGGCGGTGGTGAGTGGGTAAGTAACTTGGTCCTCGACGACTTGAGGAGCCTGACCCGGATAACTTGTCTTGATGATCACTTGCACATCAGAGAGATCCGGAATGGCGTCAACAGGCGTATTCTTTACACTGTAAAGTCCGCCTAATACAAGGGCTAAGGTCGCGACCAACACTAGGAATCGGTTGCTCAGTGACCAACGAATAATAGCATTGATCATAATTAACCCTCGACGGCTGTTGTTGCAGGAACTAACTGTTTAAGAACGTAGTCAGCTCCTTGTTTTTCAACTAGAAACCGAACTTTCTGTCCTTCTTCAAAACCCGATAGATCAACGTCTTCACCCACAGAGAAGTTCATCTCGCCTGCATCCCAGTTCCATTCAGCTACTGGCAGATGGTTTAAAGTGATCATGCCGAAATCAGCCATCAGCATCGTGATGTCACCAGTTAGCCAAACTTCTGCTGCAATGACGCTGTTATCCGCTTTGTAATCAATGATTTGGTACTGACCGGATTCTGTCTTTTGCATTTCAAATTCAATGGCTTGGCCTTTTTTCAAGTCACCCATATCAATGCCATCTGCGAAAGTGAAGTTCATCACCATGCCAGGCCAATCCCACTCTGGTACCGGCTGGTGGTTGATGGTCAGCATACGGTGATTTTCCATTACACCGGTGATTTCACCTTTTGCCCATGCCGTTTCTGCTTCTGGTTCGACACCGTTAATACGAGATAGATCTGCAGATTGGCTAGATTCAGAATCGAGCATGAAGTGCGCAGAGGTGACTATCTTGTCATCTTGCTTCAGACCTTGTAATACCTCGATTTGCTCTCCGGCTTCACGACCGACTTCAATTCGAGCTGAGCGGTATTTGCCTTCTCCCTCAGCCAGAACTACACGAGTCATACCACCGGAACGAATGACGGAGGACTTAGGAATGGTTAATACTGCATCGTCGGTCACGGGTTGCAGGGCAATATTGGCGAACATGTTTGGCTTCAATGCGCCATCTGGATTAGGGAATTTTAGACGCACACGCAACGTACGTGTTTTCGGATCGAGGATTGGGTACACGTAATCGACAACACCTTGCCATTCATTGCCCGGAATCGCGTCAAGGGTCATGGTGGCTTGAGAACCCGCTTTCATCCAGTGCGCTTGACGCTCAAAGACTTCCGCATCAACCCAAACATTGTCCAGTGGGCCAGCACTGATTACCGCTTGTGCAGGGGACAGGTAGCCTCCTTCACGCACGTTTAGGCTTGCAATGACACCGTCAGCCGGTGCTTTAATTTCAATGGTTTGAGAGGCTTTTCCGCTACGTGTGATGGATTTGATTTGACCACGGTCTACACCAAGCGTCACCAAACGCTCTGTCGCACCTTTCACTAAACCGTTGCGACCAGTGCGGTACGCATTCAGCAATTCTTCTTGTGCCTTAACCAACTCTGGTGAATACAGGGTGAAAAGCACATCGCCTTTCTTCACTTTTTCACCGACGGCGTTGATGTAGAGTTTCTCAACCCAACCCGCAACACGTACGTTGGTCTGCCACAACAGACTTTCATCGAAGGCGATATAGCCGACGGTCTCAATGCGCGGTGATAATTTTTCCAGCGTTACTTTTGCTGTCTTTACACCGAGGTTGTTTTCAATGGAAGGGTCGATAGTGATAGTACCCGGTACACTTTTCTCACCAGATAGATCTTCCGCGTAAACCGGAATTAAATCCATGCCCATTGGGGATTTACCCGGCTTGTCGCGTTTATAGTTCGGATCCATTGGGGCAACCCAGTAAAGCGGATCATTAGAGCTTGCAGCAGATTCGCCACCCATCGCACTCATGTCGTGAGCCGAGCCCGTAATAAAATGATTAGCACCAAACCCTAAAGCACCACCAACAATCAGCGCGATGGTTGCAATTTTAAATGTTTTCATTGTTTTACCTTATTTTCCCCTTCACATTTGACGCTACAGCGTTGTTGCCTGCTCTCGTTCACCCAAATCACATAGAAGATCCCTTAGTTTGTTAGGGAAAGTGCTCATGGGATTCTGTCGTTTGCCGCCTAGCTGTAGCCCCAACTGTCTTGGGGAATCACAAATTAATATGTCGAAATAGAGCGAGCTTCCGGTGAAGCCACTTGGTAGTCGAAACCACCGAGCAGGGTGGCTAAATTGCTGTTTGCGATGTTGAGATCGGTCAGCAGACGTTGTTGCTCTAATTGCAGTGCTAACTCGTCAGTCGTGGCAGAAATCACATCGTTAAACTGCGCTGTATTGTTTTGATAACCCCGCTCAACGGCTTGAATGCGCGCTTTCGCTTGAGGCAATAAGGTGGATTGATAACGTTCTAAACGCTGGGTTAAGTTGCCGCGATCAACCAGCAAAGTGTTCACTTTGGCATTCATCTGCGTTAGTAAGGTGTCTTTTTGCGATTGTGCCGCGCCAACTTGATATTGAGCGGCAGCAAGATTGCGGTCTTGGCGGTCCCCTGTGAACAACGGAATGTCCATTGTGAGGTAAGTGCTGACCAAATCAGAGGCAGGCTCACCCATCATGTTGTCAGCTTGACGGTAGGCATACATTACCTCCACACCAAACTGCGGGTTGTAGGCTTGCTCAGCAATTTCTACCTGAGTTTTATTGGCAGAGATGCTGACGTCGGCCATCTTAACCATCGGGTGTTGGCTGAGTTGCTGGTAGTGCTTGGTGGAGTCGATGCTGGAAGCAAGTTTGTTGTTCAGCGTGTCCCAGTTCAATTGATTGCTCGCGTGCAGAGCCTGTTCGTTTGCCAACCAATCTGACCCCAGCCATTCGGAGAGTTGAGAGATAAGACGACGTTGCATTTGTGCGTTGGCTTGCAGTTTCTCATCTAACTTGCTGACTTGAAGTTGGGCGTTGAGCAGGTCTTGCGCTTCACTCTTACCAATCGAATAGTTGGTTTGAATAAAGTTTTCCATCTCCTTCATCAACTTGCGGTTCTCAAGCATGATTTGCTCCGCACGTTGCTGATAACCTAGCTCTAACCACAGTTGAGTCATGCTGTTAGCCACCTCAAGTTCACGAGCGTGAACTTGAAGTCCAAGGCCGTCGGCTTGTTGATTGGCTTTCTTCTGCTGTAAATCAAGCGTAGAGCCACGCTCAAACTGTTGCATTAAACCAACGGAGATGTTGGTCATTGGGTCTTCATCGAATTTGAAGCTGTCGACAGGCAAGCCACCAAAACCCACTTTCAGTTTTGGGTCCATCAAGGTAGAGCTTGCAACGCCCGTTTCACGCATGGCAGCAGATTGCGCTGAGTATTGCTTACGATTGCCATCATTACTTAAAGCGATGTTGATCAGTTGGGCAAGCTTGGTCGTTGAAGCTCGCTCACTTGATGCGGAATTTTGCGCTGCGTGCGTCTCGTTACCTGCGGCGTTAACCAAGGTTGGCGCAGCGACAAGAGCCACCATAAAAATAGGTGCAGCTAAGCGGTATGGTTTGATATCCATAATCTAAATCCAGTGTTCGCCGGATCGATGGAGGTGCGGATTTCATTGCGGGAACAGTAAAGCCTTGTAACCTCATCGTTCAGGCGCATTAAAACAACCTGCGATACACACGCAGGGTCGAATGCTTGACTGACTTAAACTATAGGAGGTCGGTACAGGTCGCGGCTGACGTGTACTACTGGGGAAGCAACTTCAGGAGTAATGGTTGCGCGATAAACGACAGGCATTGGGCTATTGATAGGATTCGGTAGGGGGACGAAAACTATCGTACACGCGGCAGTACAGCAGGTATGAACCATGCCTCCGCCTCCGCCACAGTTCATACTGGTTTCTCTTGCATCGCTATTTTCTGCTACGGAAGCTTCGGACATAGAAACGTCTGTCATGGAGACGTCCATCATGCCAGGCATACCGCAGTGTTCACTTTCACTCATCATAGACGAATGATGTGCCATGCCTTTTGACATCATTTGGATATTCATCAACGGCTCACTGTTCGCCACACTCGATACCAAAAGTACCAGTGTTGTGAAGAGAGTTAACCAGATTGTATGCAGCGACTTTAAGTGCATACCTTTTCCCATGTGTTTGATGAAAATGATGAAAACCCTTCGATTCTAAAGGTTAACCTTAGGGGAAGGTCAATATTTTATTGCCATTCTTATCAAAATAGTAGCGTTCACTAGTTTCTGCATAATCGAGGGAGTAAAACGTTTGTTGAGTTCTTACTTGTGATACTTCGTGACAGAAGTGCTTTCTTTTTATGACACGAAAAAAATGTGGTTTATAAGTTTTGTATCACACCGCCTTGTCTTGCAAATGTTTATCCTTATAGAATGTATGGTTTTATTTGTGCAGATGTGGATTTGCTTTGCTGCGGAGGTTGTATGATAGAAATTGTCATCGATGGAAAATATAGAATTGTAGAAGAGGGGCTGACCCTTCTAGAAGCAGCAAAAGTGTGTGGAGTTGAGATTCCATCGCTGTGCGGAATGAACAAAAGTAATGAAAAAGTACCGTGTGACTTGTGTGTGGTTGAAGTTGAAAGCGGCGGTACTAAGCGCGCGTGTGAACTTGAAGTTTACCGCGGCCTTAATGTGGTCACGCAATCAGAACAACTAAGCGAGCATCGCAAAAAAGCACTTAACCGCATCATGACGGACCATTACGCCGATTGTGAAGCACCATGCAAAACCGCTTGTCCTGCGGGTGTAGATATCCAATCGTACCTTTATCACATCGCACAGAACGATCATCAAAAAGCGATTGAAGTGATTAAGCGTACGCTTCCTATGCCGTTATCGATTGGCCGCGTATGCCCGGCATTTTGTGAGAGCGAATGTCGCCGTTCGTTAGTCGATGAGCCTATCGCAATTCGTCAGCTAAAACGTCATGCTGCGGATGCGGATTTGTCTGCGCATGAAGCCTATGTGCCAGAAAAGAAACCAAGTAAAGGTTTGAACATTGCCGTCGTTGGTAGTGGTCCTGGTGGTCTAACGGCTGGCTACTACTTATCGAATGAAGGTTACGACGTTACGGTCTTTGAATCCATGCCAAAAGCGGGCGGTTGGTTGCGTTATGGCATCCCAGAATACCGTTTGCCAAAAGACATTCTCGATAAAGAAATCGAACTGATGTGCCGCAATGGCATGCAAGTTCACACCAATCAAAAGCTGGGTGTGGATTTCACGCTCTCTCAATTGAGTGAAGAATACGACGCGGTGTGTTTGGCTGTCGGCGCGTCTCAAGCGGTTGAAATGCATTACACAGGCAGTGATCTTGAAGGTTGCTACTTAGGCGTTGATTACCTTAAAGATTACGTTACCGAACAAAACTACGTTACGGGTCAGAAAGTCGCGGTGATCGGTGGTGGTAACACGGCAATTGACTGTGCTCGTACTGCGCGTCGCGCTGGTGCAGACACCACGTTGATTTACCGTCGTACCCGTGACGAAATGCCAGCAGAAGACTACGAGATTGTCGAAGCTGAACACGAAGGGGTGAAATTCCACTTCTTGACTAACCCTGCAGAAAACCTTGCCGATGAAACCGGACGCGTGAATGCGATTCGTCTAGAGCGCATGGCGTTGGGTGAGCCGGATGCATCTGGTCGTCGAAGCCCTAAACCAACTGGCGAGTTCTTTACCGAAGAGTTCGACACCGTGATTGCAGCAGTATCGCAAAAGCCAGATCTGAGCTTCCTCGAAGGCGAAGACTTGTCGATTCCACTTACGCGCTGGAACACCTCTGATGCAGATGAAAAGACCATGCACACCGGCACGGGCAACATCTTCAGTATTGGTGATTTCCGCCGTGGTCCAGCAACGGCAGTTGAAGCTGTGGGTGATGGTCGCGTTGCGGCAAAAGCCATTGATCTGTTTTTGAATGGCGATATGGCGGATATGCCAAAGGCGGCGTTCAACTCGCGCAAAGAGAAGAAACTTTCTCAAGTCGATCCGCTTCACTTCGAGAACATCCAAAAAGTCGCTCGATCTATCATGCCTGAGCTGACCCCGGCACAACGCGAGCAAAGCTTCGCTGAAGTGGAGTTGGGCTTTGATAACGAAGAAGCGATGAAGGAAGCGGCGCGCTGCCTTGAATGTGGCTGTCAGGCCAATACTGATTGTGCGCTGCGTGATTACTCCACCGAATATGAAGCTGAGCAAAGCTTTGACTTTTCCTTGCAGGTTAAATCACATCAAGATTGGTTAGATCTTCGTGCGAAAGACTTGCGTCATAAGTACGAAGTTGACCGCAGCTCTGAGTTTATTGAGTTTGATGCCAACCGCTGTATTAGCTGTGGTCAGTGTATCCAAGCGTGTCGCGACAAAGCCGTGCACGGTGTACTGAACTTTGTGTGCGATAAACAAGGTCGTCCGGCATTACGTCCTGACGATCGTCCACACTTTGGAAGTAACAAGAATGGCTTAACTCTGATGGGCGATTCGAACTGTGTGCAATGTGGCGCGTGTGTTCAAGTGTGTCCAACAGGCGCGATGGTCGATAGTCGTGACCGCTCGCAAGGTCGTACCGAAGATCTGAAAGCGGTCGACACCATTTGTACATACTGCGGTGTGGGTTGTAAGTTGACCATGTTCGTGGACGAAGCAACCAACACGATTCGCTACGTGAAAGGCGGGGACTCGCCGGTGAACCAAGGCATGCTGTGTGTGAAAGGGCGCTTTGGTTTTGATTTCATTGGCAGTGAAGAGCGTCTTACCACGCCATTGATCCGTAAAGATGGTTGGCTGCAGCCTGCAAGTTGGGAAGAGGCAATCCAACTCGTCGCGAGTAAGTTCTCTGGCATCAAGCAAGATTTTGGCAGCAACGCATTAGCGGGTTTCTCTTCAGCGAAAACCACCAATGAAGACAACTACGCATTTCAAAAATTTGTCCGCCGTGAACTGGGCACCAATAACGTCGATCACTGTGCGCGTTTGTGTCACGCATCGAGTGTGACGGGGCTTGAGGCGTCACTGGGTAGTGGTGCAATGACCAATGACATCCCAAGTATTAAGCACTCGGATGTGATCTTTATTATTGGTTCGGATACTACATCAGCACACCCGATCATCGCTTCACACATCAAACAAGCAATTCGTCACCACGGCGCTCGCTTGATTGTGGCTGACCCGAAACGTGTCGATATGGCAGAGCATGCTGAGTTGTATATGGCGCACCGTCCGGGTACGGATGTGATGCTCCTAAACGGTGTCATGCAGCAGATCATCAAGAACGGCTGGTACGATCAAGAGTACATCGAAGAACGTGTCGACGGCTTTGATACCTTACTGCAAGAAGTGATGTCGCCAGCTTACAACCTCGATAAAGTGGAGTTGGTTACGGGCGTTAAAGCTGAAGACATTCAAGCAATGGCTCGCATGATCGGTACGGCAGATCGTACGG
Organism: Vibrio sp. LB10LO1; assembly: GCF_010092875.1. Taxonomy (NCBI): domain Bacteria; kingdom Pseudomonadati; phylum Pseudomonadota; class Gammaproteobacteria; order Vibrionales; family Vibrionaceae; genus Vibrio; species Vibrio sp. LB10LO1. Next base: position 27,063 of record NZ_JAADJW010000007.1, on the reverse strand, counting down.
CTGTTTACTACTCGATGGGTATCACTCAGCATACGACAGGTCATGACAACGTGCGTTCTATCGCTAACCTGCAATTGCTGTGTGGCAACATCGGTATTGAAGGTGGTGGTATCAACCCGCTGCGTGGTCAATCAAACGTGCAAGGCGCGTGTGATATGGGCGCTTTGCCAAACAGCTTCCCAGGCTACCAAAAGGTATACAACCCAATTGTGCGTCAGAAGTTTGCGATTGAATGGAACGCGCCAAATCTGCCTTCTGAGCAAGGTCTAACCCTGACAGAAATCATTGATGCGGCTTGCCATCGTGACGTTCGCGGTATGTACATCATGGGTGAGAACCCAGTATTGAGTGACCCGAACCAAGCGCACGTGATTGAGGGCTTAGAAGCGCTCGATTTCTTAGTGGTTCAAGACATCTTCCTAACAGAAACTGCGCAATACGCGGACGTGGTTCTGCCTTCTTGCTCATTTGCAGAGAAAGCGGGGCACTTTACCAATACGGAGCGACGTGTTCAGCGAGTGAATCCGGTTGTCACGGCACCGGGTGAGGCAAAAGAAGATTGGTGGATTATTCAAGAAATCGCCAATGCCATGGGCATGGGCAGTGATTGGGATTACCACTGCGTGTCTGATATCACTAATGAAATCGCACGTGTGACACCTCAATACGCGGGTCTTCGTTGGGAGGCGATCACGCCAAACGGTGTGCAATGGCCGAGCAACAAGAACAACCCGGCAGGTACTCGCATCATGCACCAAACCCAGTTTACTCGTGGTAAAGGGCAAATGGTGGGTGTACCGTTCCGTTATGCGGCTGAGCTACCAGATGAAGAGTACCCACTTGTGTTGACGACGGGTCGTGTACTTGAGCAGTTCCACACCGGCACTATGACGCGCAAAACCAAAGGGTTGGATAATCTTGCTGGTCCACGTGCGATGGTGAGCGTGGAAGACGCAGAAGCGCTAGGCATCAGTAATGGTCAGCGTTTGACGGTGTCTACACGTCGCGGCAGCATTGAGATTAATGCCTTTGTGACTAAGCGTATTCAAAAAGGTGTGGTGTTCATTCCATTCCACTTTGTTGAATCGCCGGTGAACCGTTTAACGACAACGGCGACTGACCCGCATGCGAAAATCCCTGAGTTCAAGGTCGCAGCGGTTAAAGTGGAAGTGAGCGAAAAAGCGCGAAACGCAGAGCCTGCAACGGAAGCGGTTCATACCGTTTAAGCTTATAAGTTGCGTATTGGTCAGTAGCGCACTGGCGAGTTGGGTGATTACATATAAGCTTATGATATGTAATCGCTAAACGAGCCGTGCGTGTGCTGAGAGCCATAAAATGGATTTTGTTGTTTCTACCGGCATCAATTTGGCTGGTGGCAAGGCAATCTCATGATATTTGGTGGGCGGAGAATCTAACCTCGATTCCCGCTCTCCTTTTATTCGCCTACCTAGGTTTTGCTTTGGTACTTTTGGTCTGCCGTCATTGGGTGAAGGCACTTACTGCAATCGCGATCAGCGGTGCTTTTGTTCTATTCCTCTTACCCACTCAAATTACGAACAACCAAACCTGCGAAAATCCGCTGACGATCGTCCAATTCAATCTTTTCTACGAAAATCCGGATATCAATCAGTTCATTAATTATTTGCTTAAACACCCTGCGGATTTGGTGGTGATGCAAGAGCTCTCGCCTCAAGTGGGGGAGAAACTTCATCTTCTCGACGATATTTATCCTTTCTATTATGGCGGCCAGCGCGGCGTTGGTTACCCGTCAAATCAGATGATTTTGAGTCGTTATCCTTTGGATCCAGTTTCGATTTATCACACCCCAGATGGTCAAGAGGTGATTCGAGCAACATGGCAAGTGGACAACCCAATTACCTTAATGACGGCGCATCCTCCCTCGCCAAGAACCGAGTCGCTATGGCAACGCCGCAATGCCTTGATTCGAACCATAGAAACCCTTACTGATTTGTACCCAACACCGGAAATGATTGTGATTGGGGACTTCAACCTTTCTGCTGCAAGCCCAAGGTTTAGCAAGCTGTTCTCTCGTTTCCAATCCCGACCAGTTGCCAGTTGGCCAACATCGATAAAAGGAGTATCAGTCCCATCCTTTGCCATGATTGGGATTGATCACCTTTGGCTTAAATCAGAAAAAACGGATAGGCAAATCTGTACTCGCCTATCGACAAGTCAACCAAATGGTTCTGATCACCGCTTGGTCACCACGGTGATAGGTAACGTTCTGAATTAATTCCTGTTTCATTCTCAAGATTGTGAGCGAAATCGGTTCACCCCTGACAAAAGCGGTCTTTACTTTATACACCATGCTCCCCTTTCTTTTTTAGAACGGGATTCTATAACTAAAGCAGTAAATAAACTGGTGATATAAGGGTTAAAAATGAAACCATTCAAGCGAACGTTAGTGGCAGGTGCCATCCTAGGGTTAATTGGCGCTGTGGCAGGATGCAGCCCAGCAGAAGAAGCGAAACAACAAGAACCAAAACCTGAGGCTCAGGTAGAAGAGCAAGCTCAAGCAACTACGCCTGCGGAAAGCGGTGAAACGATCTATTTGGCTGATACCATCATCACGATGGATGAAGACCAACCTCGTGTAGAGGCGGTGGTAGCGGATGATGACGGCAAGATTGTTTTTGTTGGACAAGAAGCGCAGGCGCTGAAGCAGTTCCCAAATGCGGATAAAGTCGATTTAGAAGACAAGGTGATCATGCCTGGCTTTATTGAGCAGCACCTGCATCCGTTTCTCGGTGCACTCACGTTGAGTATGCCGGTCATTGCTCCTGAAGAGTGGCAGTTACCAAGTCGTACTTGGCCAGCGGTGAATGGACATGAAGAGTATCTGGCCGCGCTGACTGCCGTTGAAAAAGAGATGCAGGATCCAAATGAAGTCTTGTGGACATGGGGCTACAACAACTTCTTCCATGGTGAATTGACGCGCGCTGATCTTGATAAGATCTCGAAAACACGTCCAATCGGTGTATGGCATCGTTCGGCACATGAGTTCTATGTAAACACGGCATTTGTTGAGAAGTTTGGTCTTAACCAAGCAGACATCGATAAACAAGGTAAAGAGGTAGCAGCTCAGTCAGATCTGGAGAATGGTCATTTCTGGGAAGGTGGTGCGTTGATTTACCTGTTACCACGTATCTACAAAGATCTTGGCAGTGAAGCAAGATTCCGTGCCGGACTAGAGCAAATGGTGGAAATGCTGCACGAGAAAGGGGTGACGGCTTACAACGAACCTGGCGCGTTTATACCAGAGGATATGGTGGGTCTCTATAAAGAGATCTTGGGTGCTGATGAAACGCCAATGTACTCCTTCTTTACACCAGAAAGTAAGTCACCGTACTTCCTAAAAGGCAAAGAGGGTGTGGTTCAAGCGGTTGAAGAGATCACCAAAACCTTCCCTGATGAAGGCAAAGTTCGCTTCTTTAAAAACCAAGTTAAGCTACTGTTCGATGGCGCAATCATCTCTCAGTTAATGATGATGAAAGACGGTTATCTGGATGGTCACCATGGCGAGTGGATTCAAACCCCTCAAGAAGTCGAAGACATCACCAAGCTGTTCTGGGAGAAGGATTACCAAATCCTCGTGCATGTAAACGGTGATGAAGGCGTTGAAAAGCTGATTGAAATTTTGAAACGTCGTCAAGCTGAATACCCACGTGAGAACCACCGTTTTACGATTGTTCATTTTGCCAATTCGACCGACGAACAAGTCAAGGAACTGAAAGAGCTTGGTGCGATTATTAGTGTTAATCCATATTACGTAACGGGCTTCGGTGATCGTTTTGGTGAAGTCGGGTTAGGTGAAGAGCGTGCGCACGCGATGGTTCGATTAGCCACGATTGAAAAAGAGCAGATTCCTGTTTCTTTGCATTCGGATATGCCAATGGCTCCGGCTGATCCGCTGTTGCTGGCGTGGAGTGCTGCTACTCGCCAAACCAACAACGGAAATGTGCTGCGTAAAGATCTCGCGCTTTCTCGTGAAGCCGCACTAAAAGGCATTACCATTGAAGCAGCATATTCGTGGGGGATGGAAGATACGCTCGGTAGTATTGAGGTAGGTAAAGTAGCCAACTTCACGGTGCTGGAAGAAGACCCTTACAAAATCGACATCAACAAGCTGAAAGATGTGCCGATTTATGCGACCGTCTTCGAAAGCAAGTTGTTCCCTATCGATAAATAGCACCAAAATCCAGTACTTAAGAACTGCAAAGTGTCTAGTTATTTAGAATTAGGTTAAACCAAGCGACGGCTTGTCATGGAATTGACTGACTCTGACCGTCGCTTGTTATTTGTGTGAATTCTTTAACCTAAACTTCATCCGCTTTCTATACTGAAAAAGAAGCAAAGAAAAAAATTCATAACGATAAGAGGCAACTTGCATGACAAGAACTACCTCAGCAGTGTTAATACTAATCTTAATGAGCGCCTATTTTGCCTATAACCGTTTTTACGTTTATCCGCAAAAGTTACAAACACAGGCGGAATCGATGCTGATCCAAATGGCCAACCGTGAAGAGTGGCTTGACGTACATGAGATGATGGAACGTGTAGAAGCGCACAAGGCGCATCTGGAGCTGAACGCAGACATTACCTCAACCAGCGGTAAACGGGCGTACAGCGAAGGGTATATTACCTACAGCGACCGCAGCCGAAACGTCTGTAAACAAGTGGTGTTCAACTTCAAAATCAATTCGCTAAGAAGCTATAGCATTTCAGATTTGCATGACTGCTCTTTAGGTGAGTATTACTGATTTCGCTATGATGATTAAATGATTCAATAAAAACGCCTCCAATTCTGGAGGCGTTTTTAGTTCTGGAATCTGGTAGGTTAATCGAGTGACTTCTTGAAGCGAAGTGAAGCAACAAAGAGACCGATAACGGTAAACCCAAGCAGCCAAAGCGTATCTCGCCAAAGCTCCATCAAATCTGCACCACGTAACACCACACCACGAATAATACGCATGAAATGTGTGGCTGGCAGGGCTTCTGATATCCATTGTGCCGCAACGGGCATCCCTTCATAAGGGAACATAAACCCTGATAATAAGATTGATGGCAGAAGAATAAACACTGTCATCTGCATCGCCTGTAGCTGAGTCGTCGCAATGGTGGATATCACCAAACCTAAAGTTAAACTCGCGGCGATAAATAACAGCGTGCCAAACAATATCTGACTAATGGCACCGTTTATCGGTACATCAAATATCCAGTGACCCAAACCGAGAATGATGAAGACTTGAATCAAACCTACGAAGATGTAGGGAATGATCTTCGCCACCATCAGCTCGATAGAGTGGATTGGTGTGGTAATCAGTAACTCTAGATTGCCACGCTCCCGTTCTCGAACAATGGCTGCACTGGTGAACAAGATCATCGTCATGGTTAGAATCACGCCCAACAAACCGGGGACAATGTTCACCGCCGAGCGTCGACTCGGGTTGTAATACAGCGCAACTTCAAAGGTTTTGGTTGGGGCAGGGCGTATCTCAAAATCAAAATCCGTTAACGGCATGGTTTGTAGTGAAAGAATCGCAGAGCTGATCATGGTGTCCGAACCATCCACAATCCACTGACCAAGCTCTCTGCCTTGCACTATACGTTGGGTAAGGTCACTAGGTAGAATCAAAGCCGCACGAACGATACCATCCTGAATAGCTTGTTCTGCTTGCTCCGCGGTAGCGAAGGTTTCCACCACATCGACCACTTGGGTTACTTTGACGGATTCGGTAATCACACGCCCCGCAGTACTGCCACTTTGATCGACGACGCCAACGGGAATATTGCGAATATCGGTATTAATGGCAAAGCCGAACAGCAGGAGCTGAATCAACGGGATCATCACGACCATGCCAAAGGTAATGCGGTCACGTGAAAGCTGACGGATTTCTTTGATCATTACGGCTTTCATACGGGCAATAGATTTCATCATTGGCGACCTTCTCCCGTAACGCTGACAAACACATCTTCCAAGCTAGGACGAGCAATGTTCATCTCGCAGCCATCAAGCTCTGGAAAGGTTTGGGTTAACCACTCGATCGGTTGTTCGATGTGCTGGTGGATCAAAATGCGTAAGCGAATGCCTAGCTGTGCGGCGGATCGTACCTCTTCGCGCTGAATGACTTTCTCTTTGAGCTCGCGTAAGTTATCCGCTTTGACTTCGACGATGTTAACGCCCATTTGCGCCATGAGTTCTTCTGGTTCACCATCAGCGCGGATTTCACCCGCTTCCATAATAGCCAGACGATGGCAGCGCTCTGCTTCATCCATGTAGTGCGTTGTGACCAAAATCGTCGTACCTTGGTCAGAGAGGTCAAACAACTGCTCCCAGAAATCGCGTCGGTTCTCTGGGTCAACCGCAGATGTGGGTTCATCAAGAAACAACAGTTCTGGTTTGTGCATGGTCGCAGCGGCGAGAGACAAGCGTTGTTTCTGGCCGCCACTCATTCCGCCGACGCGCTGTTTACGCAGTTGGTCTAGACCGTAGGTGGATAGTTGTTCTTCGATGCGAGCTTTTAGGGCCTTGGTTTCCATTCCAAAGATTTGTCCAATAAACTCAAGGTTCTCTTGAACCGTCAGATCATCATAGAGGGAGAACTTTTGTGTCATGTAGCCAATCTTGAGGCGCAGAAGCTCAGATTGTTTTGGGATCTCTAGCCCGAGTACATCGACATTGCCCTCACTTGGGCTAAGCAAGCCCGTCAACACACGAATGGTTGTCGATTTACCGCAGCCGTTGGGGCCAAGAAAACCATAAATACTGCCTTTGGGCACATTAAGTGTGATGTTGTTGATTGCGGTGAAGTCACCAAACTTTTTCACCACATTTTCAGCTTGAATCGCGTATTCGGTCATTGGCTTACTCCACCAAATCCACTTGCGCTGGAATGCCCGAAGGCAAGGATTGTGCTGAGTCTTGAAGGTCGACTTCTGCTAGGTACATCAAACGCGAGCGTTCTTCCTCGGTAAGCGCGAAATAAGGCGTGAATGAAGGCTCAGTCGCAACCCAACGAACGGTGCCGCTATATGGTTGTTCAACGCCATCTACATGCACGTTAACCGTTTTACCCGGCACAAAATCGACTCGGTAGTTGGCAGGAACATAAACGCGAGCGTATGGGACGCGGCTGGCTTGTATTACAGCAACCACACCATTCACAGGAACGCGTTCGCCAAGGTTAAACGGTAGATTGTCGAGTAAGCCATCTCGTGTGGCGGTGATGGTGAGTTCTGCCAGTTTCTGTTCTTTCAGTGCCACATCGGCTTTTGCTGCCATGAGTGCTGCTTTTGCTTGTTCAATATCTTCAGGGCGAGAGCCAGCCGTTAGTTTGCTGAACTCTTCTTGTGAGGAATCTAGCTCTGCACGGGCAGAATCTCTGGCTGCTAAAGCGGTGTCTTTTTCTGATTGGCTGATGAGTTTTTTACGAACTAACTCCGCTTTACGTTGGTAGTTCTTTTGTGCTTCAACCAATTGAGCTTCCGCTCTGGCAACGCGTGCTTGCGCTGCGGCAATGTCTTCTGGCCGCTCACCGTTGGTCAATTTCAAAAGATAAGCGTCAGCCTTGGCTTGTTCGGCTACGGCGTGAGCTAAAACGGCTTCTTGGTTCTTTGTATCGAGCTGAACCAACACTTCTCCTTCGGTGACTTGGCTACCTTCCTTGATGGGTAGGGCACGAATTATCTCGCTAGAGGTCGCAGTAAATGTTACGCGGTCACGTTCTAGTGTGCCAAGGGCTTGCTGTCCGTCATCTTTGGAACAGGCAGTTAAAAGAGTCAGGACTAGGGTGCCAAGAATGATTCGCTTCATCATGCGACGCTTCCTCTAAGAAGGTGAGCTCGAACTCGTATCAAGCTATAGAAGAGTGTGGGACTGCATTCAGTGTAACGTGAGTCAGTTTTATCCGGCTAGGAAGTTAATTCCTTCAATATTCATCAATTGATTAATTATTGAAACTGGCCTCACCTTTGAATGCGTTTCTAAGAATATTCTCATTCAAATATAGTGGGTTACCGTGATGTTGGTGGGATTAGGAAAGATAAATTAAAGAATCGAGACAAGGATCAGATTTACCGTGTACACGTAAAGAAACGGCGAGATAAAGCAAAGCCCGATGGCTGAGCATCGGGCTTTACAGAGCGCGCTAGGACAAAGTTAACGCAACCTTTAATGGCTGTTTAAGCCGTTTTAAACTGACTGACGATTTCTTGTAGACCAACCGCCAGTTCACTCAAGTCTCGGCATGCAATCGCGGTTTGACGAGAGCCTGTTGCGACTTCGCTAGAGAACTGGTTGATGTGTTCGACATTGCGGTGCAGCTCTTCAGTCACAGAGCTTTGCTCACTGCAGGCACTCGCGATTTGGATGCTCTTTTCAGCGATGTTGTCAGCGCTTTGTTCGATGTGACCAATCGTCGTTCCCGCTCGCTGAGCTTGTTCAACGCACACTTGAATCAAATCGTTGCTGTTGTTTGTAGCCGATACCGCGGTTTTCGAGCAATTCTGAAGTTTACTGATGATAGCAATGATCTCTTCTGTCGATGCTTGTGTGCGACTCGCTAGCGTACGAACTTCATCAGCTACAACTGCAAATCCGCGGCCTTGTTCACCCGCGCGGGCAGCCTCAATTGCGGCATTGAGAGCAAGCAGGTTAGTTTGCTCTGCTATGTCTTGAATCACGTCAACCACCACGCTGATGTTCGATGCGTCTTGCTCTAGCTCGCTTACCATGGTGCCAACAGATTGAATCGCGATTGAGGCTTCGTTGATCTGCTCAATACATTCTTGAACCACTTCTAAGCCTTCTTTGGCTTCTTGAGAGGCGCTGTTTGCAGTTTCTGAAGCGGCTTCTGTGTTACTTGCTACATCGTGCACTGTTGCTTGCATTTCGTCCATGGCGGTCGCAATCAGGTTAAGTTGTTGCTGTTGCTCATCCATGCCAGAAGAGGTTTGCTCTGAAATGGCGCTCACTTCCTCGGTAGCGGTGCTCACCTGAGCGGTAGTAGAAGAGATGCTATCGACCAGACTCAGCAGCTTGGCTTGCATATCTTCACAGGCGTCTGCCAATAATCCGAGCTCATCGTTACCAATTTTATTGCGCGGAAGTTTGTAGGTTAGATCGCCAGAAGCAATCTTCGAGGCCATTTCAACCACATATTGCAGCGGAGAACAGATTTGTTTTGTAAGGAATAAGCCGAGCACGAAGCTCAATGCCAATAAAGCAACAATCGCGATAATGCTATAAGTGATGGCGTCTGCAACTACATCGTGAGTGCTGTTGATGTCTTCTTTGATGAAGGTTTGGTTTAACTCAACCAGATCTTTAATCGAGTTAGAAAGTGCTTGGAACGTTGAAAAACCATCTAGCAGCATGGCGTTGGCTTCTTCAATACGTTTCGTGGTTAATAGCTCTGAATATTTGTCGTTGAAGCTACGGTACTTTGACCATGCACTCGATACTTCATTATAAGCATCACGGTCGCGCTGATCCCAAAGTGATTTACCGTATTGTTCAATATAGTTGTCGATTTTATTTTCTGATTCATCCAAACCTTTAAGCCAAGTGTTAAATTCAGCATGGTTTACATTAGTCAGCAAAGAGAATTCGTCTTTTCTTAAGGTGCCAATTTCGATTTCAATATTTTTTACCAATAAAATACTTGGCACTGTGGTGTCAGAAAATTCTGTCATCTTGCCATCAATAAGTTTTATTTGAGAGGTAAAGAAGAAAGATAACGCAATGACGGCAGCGGAGATAACAAGTATCAACGCACTGATTTTACTTCTAATACTTAGGTTGGAAAGTTTCATAGACTCACTGCAAATTGGGGGCTTGAAAGGCTCGGAGTCTATTCCTGAGATTTGAAATTTAGTGTGATGAAAGTCTCAAATAGTTTTATCGGAAACGAAAATAAAATGGAAACTTAATGTTCATATTTAGTTTGAAAATAAGTTAATAGTTAATCAATATTGATGTGAAAAATAATTAATTAACTTATAAATTATTTAGAGTACGAATTGGTATTAATCTTGATAACCTTACATTCAATCAGAATTTTCTTATTGATGAATTTCGTTATTTATGTGTAAGCAAGTTTTCCTAAATATTAAAACAAGACAACGTACCGAATTGAAGTCTTATCTCGGTAAAATAAAAGCCCGATGCTGAACATCGGGCTTCATTGTTTGAGTTTTATGAGCGAGAGTTTAGTTATCTAGATCACGTTGGTTTAATCACCAAGAGGCTGTCTTTCCAAACCGCCACGATAAGAGTCGAGGGCAACTTTGAGTCGGCGAAGTTTATCGCGCGAGCGTCGCTTATGATTAACGGCCAATGCCATTGAAAGTAAGTCAACCAAAGCCAACATCGCGTAACGAGAAGCCGATGGTTTATAGATGAAGTCCGTCTCTTGGTGCTCAATAGGCAGAACCAAATCGGCTTGCTCAGTCAAAGGCGTGTCTTTCGGAGTAATCACAATAACTTTCACGCCGTACTGCTTGGCTAATTGCGCGGTTTCTATGATGGCAGGGGTATAGCCAGTGGCTGAGATCATGACCAACACATCGTTCGCGTCTGCCGTCGCCGCAATCATGCGCGATAACAAGCCATCGTTGTACGCCACAACAGGATAGCCCAGACGGAACAAACGATGCTGCATCTCTTGTGCTGCAATGGTTGAGCCGCCACCCATACCAATACAGATCACTTGTCTTGCGTTGTGCAGCCAGTTCACGGCAGTGTCGATATCTTCTTCAACAATCAAACTGCGGTTTACATCAAGGGATTGCTTGATCGACTCATAGATGCCTTGGTAGCCACTTTGATCAGGCGGTTCAAGGATGAATCGTTGTCCAACCGTTAAGGTTTGTGCCAATTTGATCTTCATATCACGCACGTTTTTGCAGCCAACAGCTTTGGCAAAACGGGTGATGGTAGCTTCACTCACTTCTGCGCTTTCTGCCAGCTCAGTAATGCTGGCGTTGGCGGCAGTTTGAATGTCGTCCATGATCAACTTCGCGACCTTCTTTTCGGCATCGCGCAGCGCACTGAAACGTTCAGTGATTTGAGAGATAATATCGACTTCTAAACTCAAGCTGTGTTCCTATCTTTTGCATGGAGGCGATTGTGCCGCCTCCACTGGTTTGGCATGAAGTATAACGAAAAGCCTCACTAAGCTCATCATCAGAAACGGGTTTTCACCCAATGAGTGACTTGATACTCATCATCACAAACCGCCACGGCACGCCACTTATCAAACGTTAAACATGGATGAGAGGTTGAGAAGGCAATCATATCACCCACTTGAAGGTCGCTGTTTGTGTCTACTTCGATGAACGCGTGCTGATCCATCACCGCGGTCGTTACCGCACTTTCAATAGAGATTGACTCACCATCGCGGTAAGCACGCTCGGGGATTGGTAATCCGGCATCAAACGCCACGTCACGTTTACCAAAGCCGGCAACCAGCTTGGTTGGCTCGGGGCGAGAAATCACATAAGCCCAAAGCTCTAGTGCCGATTCCAAGTCTCCACCTAAATCACACGCCGCACCTTGGTTGGTTTCAGCGCGCTGCATGACTTTGTTTTGCGCGTCTAGGTAAATGCCAGTGTCATGAATTGCGTAGCAACCTGGGCGAATGATGGCGTCAAAATCTTCTAGGTTGGCAAAGCATTCAGAAACCACGTCATACCAAGCAGAGCCTGCGCCTGTGACCAGAGGTTTGGACTCAATCAACTTGTCGTTTTGTAGTTGGGCTGCGATTTTTAATGTGGTGTTGAGGAAGTCACGGATGTCCTGCTCAGCATTGTCACCATGAATGACACCTTCGTAAACCTCGATACCTTTTAGCGTAAGGTGAGGTTGCTGGTGGATGAGAGTGGCGAGCTCAACCACATCTTGTTGATTTCGGCACCCACAGCGACCGCCCTCGACACCAAACTCAATCAGTACATTAAGTGGCAATTGATGTTCAGCGAAGGCACGCTCTAGCGCTTTGACGTTTCGGTTTGAGTCCACACAACAATAGAAGTTGACCCCGTGGGTTTCAATCAGGTTGGCGATGATAGTCATGTTTGCGCGCCCAACTAGTTGGTTCGCCATGATGATGTTTTTCGCTCCGCCTAGCGCCGCAATCTCTGCCTGAGCCGGCGTTGCGACGGTAATGCCCCAAGCGCCGTTTTCTAATTGCTGCTGAAAGAAAGCGGGAGTCATGGTGGTTTTACCGTGCGGTGACAACTTCACTTTGTGCTGATTGGCAAAACGCTGCATCCAATCGAGGTTGTTCTTCAATGAAGAAGATTTGATCACCGCTGCAGGCAAGGTGATCTCTTCATGGATCAAGCTGTGTAACCCGTCCGAATTGCACGCAACAGGTTGAGCCTTTTCTCCGTAACCTGGCGTGGTAACACACTCATTATGATAGTTTTTATCACACTTTTGGCGATTGTCTTTCATGGCGTACCTACTTCTAACATGGTCTAAGTGATTGATATTAAGTGTTTGTTGCTAACTACCATAAATAATATGTTAGAAAGTATCAAACAAATCTGATTTTTTTGTGTGTTTCTTCACTGTTTAAATTTCAAGAATTATTAAGATGGAATCATGTTAACGACGGACGAAGAGAGTGAAGTATGTTGTTCGATACCATTATCAAAAGCGTAGAGGTATTTGACGGTACGGGTGCAGCACCATTCATTGCTGATGTTGCGATTCGTCAAGATCGTATTGAGCAAGTAGGGCAGCTAGACGAGCTTTCTGCAAAGAAGGTTATCAACGGTCAGGGTCTTGCGTTGGCTCCGGGATTTATTGACGTGCACACGCACGATGACACCAATGTGATTCGTTACCCTGACTGCTTGCCAAAGATCAGCCAAGGCGTGACGACGGTAATCGTAGGCAATTGCGGAATTAGCGCGAGCCCTGCGGTACTCAGTGATACTCCGCCGGACCCAATGAACCTATTGGGCAAGCAGGAAGATTTCAAATACCCAACTTTTGCGGAGTATGCGAAGGCGGTACAAGCGGCGAACCCTGCAGTCAACGTTGCTGCGTTGGTCGGTCACACAACTTTACGTAACAACGTGATGGACGACTTACTGCGCACGGCTACCGATGAAGAAATCGAGCAAATGCGCCAAACATTGGCACAAGCGATGAAAGAGGGCGCATTGGGTTTGAGCTCGGGTCTTGCTTATGCGAGTGCCAAGCAAGCCAACGCGGATGAAGTCATGCGTCTAGCGGAAATTCTCGGTCATCACGGTGGTATCTACACCACGCACATGCGCACTGAGTTTGAAGAAATCATCAGCGCAATGGAAGAAGCCTTTGAAACTGGGCAGTACGCCAAAGTGCCCGTGGTGATTTCTCACCTTAAATGCGCAGGTGCAGGCAACTGGGGACGCACGGTAGAAGTGCTGGATTTGATGGATAAGGTTTCTGAGCATCAAGACGTGTCTTGCGATTGCTACCCATATTCGGCGAGTTCTTCAACACTGGATTTAAAACAGGTGACGGATGAAATCGACATCTTCATTACCTGGTCAGAAAGCAAGCCAGAACACGCTGGCAAGATGCTAAAAGACATTGCTGACGAGATGCAACTGCCTCTTATGGAAGCAGCAAAAGCGTTGCAACCTGCGGGCGCGGTTTATCACTGCATGGATGAAAACGACGTCAAACGTGTCCTCAAATATAAGTTGACCATGGTGGGCTCGGATGGATTACCAAACGACCCGCACCCACATCCACGTTTGTGGGGAACATTCCCGAAAGTCTTGGGGCATTACTGTCGTGAAGAGCAGCTTTTCCCATTGGCAGAAGCGATTCACAAGATGACAGGAATGTCAGCAGCACGCTACCAACTAAAAGATCGTGGTGAAATAAAAGCAGGCGCATATGCTGACTTGGTTTTATTTAACCCAAATACAATTAAAGATACTGCAACGTTCGAAAATCCAATTTCTGTTGCACAAGGTATTGAATCTGTATTTGTAAATGGTGAGTTATCTTATTTTAAAGATAACGTCACCGAAAATAGAAATGGCGTATTTATTTATAGAAATAATACCCATCAATAACTTATTAAATAAATTAACTTTATAGATTAAGCATTATCACTGGAGAATATTATGTCAATTAAACGTTATGGTGTAGAAGGCGGCGTAGGTACTGGCGGTCAACATTTACCATTTGCACGCGCAACAGAAGCAGGCGGTTTCTTATACGTATCGGGTCAAACACCAATGACTGATGGCGAAGTGGTAGAAGGCGGTATCGTTGACCAGTCTCGCCTCGCGATTCAAAACTGTGTCGACATCATGGAAGAAGCAGGCTACACACTTGCTGACGTGGTACACGTAAAAGTGGTACTAACGGATTCTCGTTACTTCCAATCGTTCAATAAAGTGTTCAGAGAGTTCTTTGGCGATCACCCACCTGCACGTATTTGCATGGTGTGTGATCTGGTGGTGGACGTGAAAGTCGAAGTCGATGTGACTTGCTACCGCGAAGATCGCCGATAGAAATCACACTTTACCTAATTAAATAAAATAGAGTGCCGGAAATAATTACTTTCCTGTTATTATCTTTTTGGCACTCTCACTCCCTACATAAATATAATTTCATAAAGCAGTAGTGCCTAATATATTTAGCAAAAGCTATAAAAATAAAATTAGATAATTTCTGGAATAAAATCTAATACTTGCTGCTGGAATTATATCAATCTGAAAGATGGATTTTGATATGAGAGGTGTTCAATGAACAGTACACTTTTTCTTACCGGCTTCGGTGCGTATGTCTTATTTTTAATTTGGTTGGGATGGTTTGTCTCTCGCAACCAAAAATCAGGTGAAGACTTTCTACTCGGTGGTCGAGGCTTACCTCTGTTCCTCGTATTAGGTACCACGGTAGCAACTATGGTTGGCACGGGCTCTAGTATGGGCGCGGTTGGCTTTGGTTACTCAAACGGTTGGGCTGGTGCGCTTTACGGCATTGGCGGCGCAATTGGTATCTTGTTATTGGCACTGTGGTTCGCGCCAGTTCGTAAACTCAACTTTATGACCATGAGTGAAGAGCTCGCTTACTACGTAGGTGCAAACCGCATCGTGAAGAACGTGGTTGGTCTGCTTATTTTTATCGCTTCCATTGGCTGGTTGGGCGCACACATCCTTGGTGGTGGTATGTACCTAGCGTGGATTGCCGATATTGAGCTGAGCACTGCGAAGATGATCATCGCAGCAGCGTTTACCATTTACGTGGTTATTGGCGGCTACACCGCGGTGGTTTGGACTGATACCATTCAAGCTATCATTTTGTTTGTTGGCTTCATCCTAATGGCGGTACTGTCGGTGCAGCACATTGGCGGCTTAGACAACCTTTACTCTGCTATGGACCCAGAAGCGGTTAGCTTCCTTGCGATTGATAAGCTTGGTTTAATCCCAGCGGTTTCTCTTGCTGTTGTGATTGGTGTGGGTGTACTTGCAACCCCTTCATTCCGCCAGCGTATCTACTCAGGTAAAGACGTATCAACCATCCGTCGCTCATTCGTGGCTTCTGGTGTGCTGTATTTGTTCTTCTCTATCATTCCAGCAGTCATTGGTATGGCGGCGCATGCGATTGACCCTGAACTGAACAACGCAAACTTTGCTTTCCCATACATCGCGGCAACGGTATTGCCAGTAGGTGTTGGTCTTATCGTTCTGATTGCAGGTCTATCAGCAACGATGTCGAGTGCGAGTTCCGATGCGATTGCGGGCGTGTCTATCTTACTGCGTGATGTGTACGTAATGTTCACCGGCCGCGTGCCAAACAAAGAGTCCATGTTGAATTACTCTCGCTTGGCTTTGGTTGTAGTGATCGGTTGTGCATTGCTGTTCGCGCTAACGTCTAACGACATCATTAGCTACATCACTAAGATGATCTCGACAGTTATGTCTGGCATGTTCGTGTGCGGTATGTTGGGTCGCTTCTGGAAGCGTTACAACTGGCAAGGTGCATTGGCAACATTGGCAGGTGCGTCTATCGCTTCATTTGCTGTCATGATGAGCCCTGACCTGACCGCTTTCTGGGGTAACCCAGTGATTCCATCTTGCTTATTTGCCCTAACCGCAGGTGTGGTAGTAAGCCTAGTGACTCCAGCTAACCAAGTTTCACCAGAAATGGCACGAGCAATCCTAGATGATGAGCGTGCGCTTATGGAAATGGAACTGTCTGACGATGGTGTTCTAGAAGAAGATGCTTCATTAAAAAACCGCACAACAGCAAATCAAAACGCTTAACAGCAAAGAGTTTTGGCTCAAACAGAAACTCGCTCATAAGCTCCTGACAAACTGGTGGCTCCCCCGAGCCTCCATTCTAAATCTATCCAAAGTAGGTGAACGATGACCGATTCATCCCAGACTAAAATTGCTTTCTTTGGCGAATGCATGATTGAACTGAGCGGCGCCCCAATTCGCAAAGGCTTTGGTGGCGACACGCTCAATACCGCACTTTACCTCTCTCGACTAACGGCTCAGCAACCTGTCCAAGTGTCCTACGCGACTGGTCTTGGGGAGGACGTACTTTCTCAAGAACTTCTGGAAAACTGGCAACAAGAAGGCATTACTACTGACCTTGTCGAGATCTTCCCAGCTCAACTACCGGGTTTGTACATGGTGCAGACCGACCAAGAGGGCGAACGCAGCTTTCTTTATTGGCGTGACAGCGCAGCCGTCAAAAGCTACTTCTCAACCTCTTCACTCAACAAATTAGAAGCCGCGATTGCGAACCGAGAGCTGGATTATCTCTACCTAAGTGGCATCAGCATTGCGATTCTAAATGAAGATAGCAAACTAAGGCTTAAAAAGGCGTTAAGTCAGTTCTCACAGGGTGGAGGCAAGGTTATCTTCGATAATAACTTCCGTCCTCAACTTTGGTCTGCGAAAGAGGCGAAACATTGGTACAGCCAAATTCTGCCATTAGTCGACATTGCGCTTATCACAGAAGACGATGATGTCTTAGTGTGGGGCGAAGAGGAAAGTGCCGAGCAGCGCTGCCTTCGCTTTGGTTGCCAAGAAATCGTGATTAAACGTGGCTGTGAGCCTTGCAAATTGGTTTGGTCGCATGGTGATGACAAGCAAACCGCTTACGTAGCCGCAGAGAAGGTTGTCAAAGTGATCGACACCTGCGCCGCTGGCGATTCTTTTGCTGCTGGTTACCTTGCAGGACGATTGACCGGACAAAGTTGTGAGCAGTCTGCCCAACTCGGTCACGCACTAGCAGCAACCGTTATTCAATATCCTGGCGCGATTATTCCAAACGACGCCATGACTCATTTAATTCGATAATTTCCGAGAACGTATTATGTCCCAAGCAATGATTAAGCAACTTCAGCAATTCAAAGTTATTCCTGTTATTCAAATTAATAAGGTAGAGCACGCGATTCCATTGGCGAAAGTGTTAGTAGAAAACGGTCTGTCGGTTGCGGAGGTGACGTTTCGAACAGAAGCTGCTGCCGATGCGATTAAAGCCATGCGCGATGCTAACCCGCAAATGTGCATCGGTGCTGGCACGGTACTGACGCCAGAGCAGATTACCCAAGCAAAAGACGCGGGGGCAGAGTTTATTGTCGCGCCGGGGTTGAACCCAAATACCGTGCGTCGCTGCCAAGAAATCAACATGCCAATCGTACCGGGTGTGAACAACCCAAGTCAGGTTGAGCAAGCACTAGAGTTGGGTTTGAACTTCCTCAAATTCTTCCCGGCAGAAGCGAGCGGTGGTATCGCGATGGTGAAGTCGCTACTCGCACCTTATGTTGATGTGAGTCTGATGCCGACAGGCGGTATCGGCAAGAACAACGTCAATGATTACCTAGCCATCGACCGTGTGGTTTGCTGCGGTGGTACTTGGATGGTGGCACCGAGCTTAATTGAAAACGAACAATGGGACGAAATTGGCAAGCTGGTTCGTGAAGCAGTAGAGCTGGTTGCGTAACTCAAACTGAGCTCTTTTACCCAAGTCACCAGACCCCATTAAATAGCGTGACTTGGGTTGAACAATAATAACAACGACAGGATGGCGCGGATGAACAAAGGTACATTAGCACTACTCATTTCAGGCTTAATCACAATTCCAACGGCAGCAATGGCGATGACTCCCAACACCGATCTTAACCTAATGCCTTACCCACAAAATGTAGAGTTGGGGCAGGGTAAAATCACACTGGATAAATCCTTCAGCATTTACATCAAAGGCTACGATTCACCGCGCGTGCAGTTCAACGCAAAGCGCACTATGGACCGTCTATATCGCCAAACCGGCTTACCAATGCTGAACTGGCATGCTGAGTCGGAAAAAGACGCGACCTTGGTGATTGATATTCGTAATGCGCCTAAGTCCGAGGTGCAAGATATTAACAGCGATGAATCGTACCAACTTGAATCGCGTAATGGTCAGATCATCATTCGCTCCGAACGCCCTTACGGTGCTTTCCATGGTTTAGAAACCTTTTTGCAGCTGGTAACTACGGACGCGACTGGGTACTTTGTGCCTGCTGTGTCGATTCAAGATGAGCCTCGCTTTCCTTGGCGTGGCGTTTCTTACGACACTTCTCGTCACTTCATTGAACTCGACGTGATTCTTCGTCAACTCAATGCGATGGCATCAGCAAAAATGAACGTTTTCCATTGGCATATTTGGGATGACCAAGCGATTCGTATCCAGCTCGATAATTACCAAAAGCTATGGCAAGACACCGCAGATGGTGATTACTACACCAAAGATGAAATCCGCTATGTAGTGAATTACGCGCGCAACCTTGGTATTCGAGTTATCCCTGAAATCTCTCTGCCGGGACATGCTTCGGCAGTGGCGCACGCTTACCCTGAATTAATGTCTGGTATGGGGGAACAATCTTATCCGCATCAACGTGGCTGGGGTGTGTTTGAGCCGTTAATGGACCCGACCAATCCCGAACTTTACAAGATGCTGGCGAGCGTGTTTGACGAAGTGGTTGAGCTCTTCCCTGATGAGTACTTCCATATCGGCGGTGATGAACCAAATTACCAACAGTGGAAAGACAACCCGAAGATTCAGCAATTCATCAAAGACAACAATCTGGATGGAGAGCGTGGTCTGCAATCGTATCTGAACACCAAGGTCGAACAGATGTTGGAACAGCGCGGCAAGAAGATGACTGGCTGGGATGAAATCTGGCACAAAGACCTTCCAACCTCGATTGTGATTCAAAGCTGGCAAGGGCACGACAGTATAGGTCGAGCAGCAAAAGAGGGCTACCAAGGCATTCTCTCAACAGGCTATTACCTAGACCAGCCACAGCCAACCAGTTACCACTATCGCAATGACCCAATGCCGAAAGGAATCACGGTTGATGACCAACTTCATCAAGGTGAGAAATTCGCGACTTACGATTGGGTGAAACCACGCAACAAAGGTGGTCCACGTACAGGTAATCTGACCATTATTGAAGCGACAGACGGCAGCTACCGAGCGTTTACCGATTACAACGGTAAGTCTCGCGAAGAGGTGTTCATCATCGAGTATGTGCCGGGTGTGAAGTTTAAAGGGCATTTCGATAACTTTATGTCTTACACCGAATTCAACTATGACTTTGCGGATGGCAAGTTGAAAGACAGCAGTTACCAGTTGATTGGCAATGTTCGTTGGCCTGCGACTGGAGAGTTGGTCGCGAGCAGTGACATGCAGGGGAGTGTCATTCCTGAGCCGAATGGCGGCTATCCGGCTGAGCTGACCGAGAAAGAACAGCGGCTAATCTTAGGCGGAGAAATCACCATTTGGGGTGAGAACCTCGATTCAATGACCATCGAGCAACGCCTATGGCCACGAAGCTACGCGATTGCCGAGCGTCTATGGTCGAGTCAAGAACTGACCGATGAGCGCAGCATGTACAAGCGCATAAAGGTGATGGATGCATGGTCTGAGATTTCGCTTGGCTTACGCCATCATGCCGATGCCAATATGATGTTGAAACGTCTTGCTAATGGTGCAGACGAAGCACCACTACAAACATTAGCGAAGTACATCGAGCCGGCTCAATATTACGCTCGTCATTGGGAGAAGTGGATCTCTACGCCAAACGAGGGTGATTTGTACAACCAGTATGAGCGACTAAACCGCTTTGCGGATGCACTGCCAGTAGAAAGCTTAGCAGTGTATGAGATGCAAGATTTAGTTGCGGCTTATGCTCAAGGTGATACAGCAGCGTTGGATGCGTTAGCGATGCATCATCAAAGCGTTAAGTTAGCAGCGCAGCAAGCCAAACCTATTTTCGCGGCCAACGTGGCGTCGGTAGAAACGGTGCCAGTTGCAGAAGCTGCAATCAAAGTTGCAGATTTAGGTTTAACCTTGATTGAGCTTGTTAAGCAGGGCAGTGATATTAGCCAATCTGACGCTGAAGTGTATCAACGCATCATCAATGAAAATACGATAATTTTTGATGAAACCATTGTCGCCATAGTGTCACCAACTGAGTTGTTGCTTCACACTTTAACCGATTGATAACTAAAAGGGATTGCCGTCTGGTAACGCAGGCGGCATCTTATCGGTTAAGCACTCTTTTATCTCCCAAAGGTTTCCCATGATAGTAAATGGTCACTTACATTTTTATGTAGGCACCTATACCGATTCACCAAGCCAAAGTCAGGGCATTGCGTGTGTTTCTCTCGATACTGCAACTGGCGCATTAACGCTCACCAATGAACTTGTTCCTGAAGCGGTGAAAACGGTTCGTAACCCTTCTTACCTTGCGCTCAGAGGAGAGGGTTTATATACCTTTAATGAAGTCGAACGCTTGGAAGGTGGAGAACTGATTTTTGCTGAAAAAACAGACAGCTATGCACTGCCAATTGAAGGTGATTACCCTTGCCATATCGACATTAAAGAACCGTTACTCGCTGTTGCAAACTACGGTTCCGGCAATGTGAGTGTTTACCAACTTGATGAGCAAGGTAAGCCGTTGAAATCCATTGCAGAATTGTATGTAGAAGGCAATGGGCCGAATATTGACCGTCAGACTTCACCTCATGCCCATCAAGTCACTTTTCTAAAACACTCCGCTCAATTGGCTGTGGTCGATTTAGGTACAGACAGTGTTCACTTCTATGACTACGGCAATGAAGGTGAGACAGTTAAGTTTTCACTTTCTCAAAGCGTCGCTATGCCTGCTGGCTCTGGACCTCGTCATTTGATCTTCAATCGTGATGAGTCTGTCGCGTACGTTGTTTGCGAACTGTCCGAAACGCTGGTGGTACTTCGCAAGCAAAACGGACAATGGAATCTGACTCAGCAAGTTAAACTGCTAGCCGATGAAGAAAACAAAGAAGCGGCGTCTGCTATTCGTCTCTCTGCGGATGAGCGTTTTGTCTATGTCTCTTGCCGTGCGCAAAATCTGATCAGCACATTTGATGTAACGAGTGATATTCCGGTTCAAATTGCCGCGTCCGATTGTGGTGGCGCGTTCCCAAGAGATTTTGTTTTATCCCGTGATGGGCAGTGGATGCTCGTTGCCAATCAACATTCACATAATGTCGCTAGCTTTCATAGGAATCCGGAAACTGGCGTTATCACTCCAACCGGATACTCATGCGACATCGGTGCGCCTGTGTGTTTGGTTGAGAAGCCGTAATTAAGAGAAATAACATGACAATTCATCGTATTAATCCATGTAAACGTTGGTCTGATGTAACGGTGTTCAACGGTATTGCCAACTTTGTTGAGGTGGCAGAAGCAGATACAACTGCGGATATGAAAGGGCAAGTGCAGCAGATCTTCGACCAAGCCGAGCAAATGCTAGCCAGTGTTGATAGCGATAAGTCGCGCATTCTGTCTGTGACGATTTACGTGACGGATTTCGCTAACTTCGATGCCCTTAATGAAGTGTGGGATGCGTGGTTCCCTGAGGGATGCGCACCGAGCCGTGCTTGCGTCAAAGTTGAATTGGCGAATCCTGAACTGTTGGTAGAAATGGCGTTTGTTGCTGCTGCGGGTGAGAAGTTCCAATAGTTCGCTATCACTCTACTTAAACCATTAAGCCCAGCGTTATCCTCAAGCCCAGCGTTATGATAGTCCAATAACGTTGGGCTTTGTTCTATTAGGCTAATCAGCACAAGCGAAATAAGTCGCTGATAAGCGCAAATTTAAAAATATCACGAAAAGTATCACCGATTAGCTTAAAATGAACGCTATTGATACTTAATGATGGGTTGCTGTTTCTTTTGGGGCATACACTTATCCCGAACTTAAGAAATAGGAGCATCATCATGAAAGCAATCACTACATCGGTTTTGGCGTTAAGCTTATTGGCGGTTGGTTCAGCGCAAGCATTTGAATTAACCAGTAAAGACATTCAAGAAGGTCATCCTATGGCGAAGACCTTCGAATACAACAGCTGGGGCTGTAATGGCGGCAACCAATCTCCACAATTGATGTGGAAGGATGCGCCAGCAGGAACAAAGAGCTTTGCAATCACGGCTTATGACCCTGATGCGCCTACTGGTAGTGGTTTCTGGCACTGGGTTGCGTTTAATATTCCAGCTTCAGTTAGCGAACTGCCACGCGCAGTGAACATTGAAAAATTGGGCGGTAAAGAGTCGCGTATTGACTACGGAACCGTTGGTTTTGGTGGTGTTTGCCCACCAGAAGCAGACGGCATGCACCGCTACCAATTTACGGTTTGGGCATTGCCAACCGAGAAGCTAAACCTAGATGAAAACACACCAGCTGCTGTGGTTGGTTTTACGCTTAACAGCATGGCGTTAGACAAAGCAAAACTGACGGCGACGTACACACGTTAAGCCGTAATAGATAGATGATAAAAAACGAGGGGAATAGATGAGCCATCAATATCGAGTCACGTTGTTTCGTGCCGAGCAGTTACAGAAACTGCGCAATGTGAAGATCCATTCCCCAAGTATTATTCAGATCATCACAGGCAGTAAGCGTCTTTTCTGGAAAGAATCGGCGCTGGATCTTTCCAATTCTGAGCTGCTGCTTTGTGAGGCTTCTGCATCGCTGAGTTTTGAGAACTTACCGCAAAAAGGTAAGTTTCTCTCTAGAATGTTCAGCTTTCATTGCTTGCCGTCAGAAGCAATGCTTGAACTGAGTGCAAGCATTGATAAGGGTGAAGAAAAGCCGACATTAGAAGCCGATAAAGCCTTGGAAGACACGCTCAATGCTCTGTTCTCGTTTGACCAACAAACCATGAGCAAAGATACCCAAACCTTCTGGGTAATGGGGTTATATCAACAACTTGCCGAGCGTGGTGTGTTGCATCATTTGTTTGTTAGCTCAAACATCACATTCAGCCAAAAATTGAGTCGTTACTTATCCTTCTCTCCCGGTGAAGAACATTCGTTGGAAGAGGCTGCTGAACGATTTGCCATGAGCAGGGCGACTATGATCCGTAAACTCAAGCAAGAAGGGACTCAATATCGAGAGGTGTTGGCAGAAGTACGTTTAAATCATGCATTGTATTTAATGCAAAATGGCCACTATAACGTTGCGATGTTGGCTCAACTTTGTGGCTATCAATCGGAAGGTCGTTTTAGTCAGCGTTTTAAAGGTAAATTCGGTCTTACCCCGAGTGATTACATCAAAACGGTGGTGATAAATTAAGCCGAGCCTTGGAAAGTGGCCTATGCGCGCTTGACCGGACGCAATGATGGTGAAGCGGAAGAATCTGCGACAGCTAAATCCGATAGAAGCTGTTGTAGCAACTCAGAAGCATGAACATTCGCCTTTACTTTGTCGACGTCACTCCAGCTCTTGCTGTTCTCTTCTTCAAGGTATTTGATGGTCTGTTGTGAAAGCTTCAGGACAGCGTGCCACTTCAGTTTTTTATATTCCAAATTCATATTTGAACTCCTATATGAATTCTTAATTTAAAACATTGTTCAAAACTTTGAGTTAGCATATTGGATTTTGTAAAGGTCTGTATGCCTAGCACCAAAATGAAAAAGCGCCCATCGCGTTAACGATAGGCGCTCTTAGAGATTATACTCTTAAGGGTTATAACCTTTGGTTATTTATAGTATTTCTGCTTCATTTTGAGTGCTACGTTCACTAAAGCAATCAATACAGGTACTTCGATCAGTGGGCCAATGACACCAGCAAAAGCTTGGTCTGAGTTTAGGCCAAAAACCGCGATGGAAACCGCAATTGCCAGTTCAAAGTTGTTACCTGTTGCCGTGAAAGCAATCGACGCATTTTTGTCGTAGTCGATGCCCATTTTCTTACCAACGAAAAAGCTGACAAAGAACATCAACACAAAGTAGATAGCCAGTGGAATTGCTACACGGAATACATCCATTGGCAGTTCAAGTATCATCTCACCTTTTAAGCTGAACATCAGTACGATGGTCGCAAGTAGGGCGATAAGCGTAATTGGTGAAATGCGTGGGATGAACACGTCGTTGTACCATTGCTCACCTTTCGCAGCGACCAGCCATTTGCGGCTTAGGAAGCCCGCTAGGAATGGGATACCAAGGTAAATCAGAACACTTTCCGCGATGTCCATCATCGAGATATCAACCACGAAACCTTCGTAACCAAAGACCGGTGGCAACACAGTGATGAACAACCATGCCATTACACTGTAAGTCACGATTTGGAAAGCACTGTTTAGTGCAACTAGGGCTGCGCCGTATTCTTTGTTACCGCCACCGATATCGTTCCATACAAGCACCATCGCAATACAACGAGCAAGACCGATCAGAATGATACCGACCATGTAACCCGGATGATCACCCAGGAAAGTCAATGCAAGGATGAACATCAAAATAGGGCCGACAATCCAGTTCATGACCAAAGACAGTGTGATCGCTTTTTTATCTTTCGTCACTGTACCTAGCAGGTTGTAGTTCACCTTTGCTAGCGGCGGGTACATCATCAAAATCAAACCAATCGCAAGCGGTACGTTCGTGCTGCCGACTGACATTGACTCATTCCACTCAGCAACTTGAGGGAACGCTGCGCCAATACCTACACCGATTGCCATTGCGACAAAAATCCACACCGTTAGGTAACGGTCCAAGAAGCTCATTTTGTCGCTGGCACTATTTAAAACTTGAGTAGTCATAGTGTTCTCTTATTCGTTTATCGTCGAAAGGCGATAGTTAAAGGTATAGTTTATCTCTGCACGCCTGACCAGCGTGCAAAGGGAATTAATCAAATAACTTGGAAAAGCCTAGATTGAACTGATCAAACGCGTCGCGCTGAATGCGGTAACACACCTTAGGTGGGTTTGGCTCGGCGCTGATAAAGCCTGCTTGCTTAAGAATACGCAAGTGTTCAGAAACAGTAGATTGTGCAAGACCCAGTTCAGAAACTAAATCACTGTTCAAACAACCGCCCATGGTATCGAGCGTGTGCAGGATATGCAGAATGCGCAAACGTGCTGGATGGGATAAAGCTTTCGCTTGTGCAGCCAGAGTTTGTTCTTTCTCGAGCTGTTGTTGTGTTGTCTGAAAAGCAACTTCGCACTTGTCGTTGCATTTATCACTCATTCGCTGGCCTTAATAGTTAATCGTCGAATTACGATAAAGTGTACGCCTGCTCTGTGGAAGATGCAACAATTCGATGAAAAAACTAATCGGGAAATAACGATGAAGAAAAAGTTGAAAAAATATCTCTTTTAAAAACAGTGGTATAATTAAAAGCCTGGTAGGTTACTAAAAGTTAACTAATTGCATTGTATTTCTAGGTTACCATAATAAACCACATCCGACGCACAACGGTTATCGCGTCATCTTGTGAACTTATTTAAGGGTAATCCTATGAGCAACGTACTGATCATCAATGCACACGAACCATCACCATATTCAGAAGGTCGTCTAAATGCTTCTCTTGTTGATAAAGCACAGACGCTTCTACAAGCAAAAGACCATGACGTTCGCGTTGTGACAATGCAAGATGAGATCAACGTAGATGAGCAACTCGCACACTTTGAATGGGCTGACCGCGTGATCATCCAAAGCCCAATCAACTGGATGTCTGTGCCTTGGTCATTCAAAAAATACATGGACGATGTTTTTACTGCGGGTATGGGCGGCGCTCTGTGTGCTTTCGACGGTCGTAGCGCAGAAGAACCAAAGAAAAACTACGGTACAGGTGGTACGCGAACCAACACTAAGTACATGCTTTCACTGACATTCAACGCGCCAAAAGAATCGTTTGATGATGAGAACGAATACCTGTTCCAAGGTAAAGGTGTCGATGATTTGATGTTCCACATGCACGCTAACTTCCGTTTCTTTGGTATGTCAGCACTGCCGACATTCGCTAGCTATGATGTGATGAAGAATGCGGATATCGAAAATGATTTTGCACGTTTCGAAGCGCACATTAACGAAAACTTCTAATCCTTTTAGAAACATAGTGTGAACTGAATGATGAATTGAGATGGACTGCTGCATGCGGTCCATTTTTATTTGTTTGCGGCGCCGTGACGTTTTTATTACTCTAAAGCACTAAATGTATCTAGCTTACTTTTCGTTACCTAGATTAGGTGCGTATCTTGAGGTGTATTGTGGAAAGCAGAATCAGTGTAGATAGCAAAGGTCGCAAGTCAGTGGCGAACGTATGTGCGGAGCCATGTGCTATCGAGAAAGGGATGCGTCTAATTGGTGGTAAATGGAAAGGTTCGCTGATTTATCACTTGAAAGACGGCCCTGTTCGCTTCAACGATTTAGCACGCATGCTAGGCGGCGCAAGCAAAAAGATGATCGACCAGCGTCTGAAAGAGCTTGAAGCGGAAGGCATGGTAGTGCGCAAAGTGATTAGCGACCGTCCAATTGCAGTAAGCTATGAGCTCACTGATTTTGGCCGTACCGCACTTAAAATTCTTGATGATTTGAGAATTTGGTCTGAAACTCACCAGATTGAGTTGCGTAAATAACGCGGCCTGTTGTATCTCATCATCGCTTAACGGTTTAAGCCAATAAAAATGCCAGCATATCGCTGGCATTTTTTATGGTGCGCCGAGCATGGCGTTGATCTAGGAGGTGAAAGTCCTCTACGGGCTCAGT
>NZ_JAADJW010000078.1:0-2140 GCF_010092875.1 Vibrio sp. LB10LO1 | reverse complement strand
TTATGGTGGAGACTTTACCACCTAACTTGGTGTCCGGGATCATTAAACCACTACACTTAGCATAAAGTGAGTCTAATAGCCCACTAACCACATAAGTAGATAGATATACGACTGTGTTTCCAAAAATCCTTAAAATTGGGTCTAAGCAATACACAAAGACCATTGATGCAACAATACCAGTTGCTATACCGATTTTTACTGATTTATCCATTAATAGACTCTATACCTAAATTTGTAATTTAACGCCCTGCTAAGGGGTGAGCAACGCAATATCGATGTTGCCGCATACCGCCTTAATCACTAAATTCAACGCACAGTAAAAATGCCACGCGTTGTGAATCCCTCTTGAGCAGCTTGTTAGTGCGCTGCCCTTAAAGCTTATGACATTTGCCAAGGCATTGAAATATAGAACGAAATTTTAGCTTAAAACGCGAAAGCTAAACGGACAACTGCCAATCTGAAACCAATACTCAGAACGCGAGTTGGCTAGAAGAAAAACGCGCAAAACTCGATGATTTTCAGCACCTTTAAATTTGCAAAGGAGACTGACTTCGAACTTTCCCGACGACACCAAAGAAACGATTTTTCGCCGAAAAACCATCCGAGACAAAGAAGCCAAGCCAATGAAATTGCCCGAAAGTTAGAAACCGTAAACGACGTTGGCAACACGATCACTGCACATCTAGTGCCACCGGAGAGAACGTGAAAGGCACATTTGAACCGCTGTAAAGCAGAGCAAAGAAACCAATAAACACCAAATTTTACAACCTTTGATGCCCATCCCGTACTAACGCCTTGTTAAGGTGTGAGGCGCGCAATGCCTAAATTTCCGCATGATACCTTAACCACTGAACGCAACGCATGGTGAAAATGCCATGCGTGCCGAATCACTCTTGAACAATTTGTTAAGTGTTTTTTACTTTGCCATTAGATCTTTGATTTGCTGAACATTTAGATTGTGCTTGTGAACACAATGATCACCTATACCCATCGCAAGCAGCCAGCAAAAAATAGGAACAATGATTGTCCCAGCAGTAAAGAAAGCAACAATGCATAGAACGAGAGCTCCAGCTATTGAAGAGTAAAACAGTCCCAATGGACCAAAGAAGAGCGTAAGTAGGAAAGATACTAACCTTGATTTTTCATTAAGATTCACTTTAAGCACCTAAATCAATTATATTTCGCCGATCAATAACCGGAAGAATAAAGCGGTTATCGGGTTAACTGAATTCTATACTGAAAGCTCTCAAACAATGAAGATTTTTATGCACTTACACTCTTAATCATCACGACCATTTCGAGAAACACTTAACGCCCTGTTAAGGTGTGAGCAACGCAATACCGATGCCGCCGCATACCACCTTAAACACTAAAAGCAACGCATAGTAAAAATGCCACGCGTTGCGAATCACTCTTAAACAGTTTGTTATAGCTCAATTTTGTTTTGAATTTGAGCAACCCCATCATTCCAAATCCGCAAAATCATAACTTTCAAATCCATTGCTAGTTTTTCAGTAGAGCTATTAAAAAGTTGAGCTTGCTGCTGAAAACGAATCTGAGCATTTTGAATTTCAATATTTAATGAGCCTTTACCAAAGCCGTGCAAAAGACCATCTATAGGATTGTTGTAACCTGTCATAAACCCTATAACCATGCCTTTGATACCACTGTGTTTATCTACCACAGCAAGCAAATCTCTTGCACTTTGAGATAAATACGTACTTTGATCCAAAACTGCATTAATATCTCGATAAAGAAAACTTCTCAGCGTACCCAGTCGGAATACATCAACAACTATTGATTCGAGATATCTAAAGTCATAGCCCATGGTTTCGAGGCACTCAACTGCATTTCGTTGTAACTTTTGCTCGATTGTTTCAATAGAGTCAAATAGGTCAACTTGTAGTTTTACTAAACTGAGGTTTGAGACACTCAACATGGCGGTATGCCAGTCAGTGTTGGGGGTTACTACAATCTGATTTGCAAATATTTTATGAAATTCACTTATCGCAACACCAAACTCTTCGCAAAAAGCCTCTGAACTCCAAGTCATTTTTATCTCCAGAAACGTGGGAGCAATTGAGCTATAACGCCTTGCTAAGGTGTGAGCAACGCAATACCTTAGCCTCCGCATAATACC
>NZ_JAADJW010000077.1:0-2649 GCF_010092875.1 Vibrio sp. LB10LO1 | reverse complement strand
TTTTACCACTAGATCTTGCGATATAGCTGAGTTTTTCCTCTTGCAAACTAACGCCGCGTTAAGTGGTGAGCAACGCAAACCACCAAACCTAAACCATTGTACCTTAAACACTAAATTCAACTTGAACTGAAATCGCCAAGCGTTGTGAATCCGCCTTAAACGCTTTGTTATAAATACGGTTTCGATGAAGCCACTAAGAGCTCCGCAAAAGAAGACAAGCTTTCACCTTTACTACGCTGCAAATGATAAGCCTGAATACCACACGATTTAGCTGCAACTACATTTTCGACTTTGTCATCAATAAACATCGTCGAGCTAGGATTCAAAGAAAAAGAAGACAGAGCATGAACGTAGATTTCTCGATTAGGTTTCTCACATCCTACGTATGACGAAATCATAACTTGCTCAAAATACTGCCGAATACCTAAACTATCAAACGCCCAATCTAATGTTGCCGTCGCATTCGATAACACAAATAAGCGATACTTCTCTCGCAACTGTTCGAGAACTTCTACGGTTTCACTATATAACTGGTACTGATGCGTATCTAAGGCTGCGTGGAATAATTGCTCTGCGAGCAAGGTATCACCATTTACAAAATTTGAAATTCTTAAGGCGCGTTCTTGAAGCCATTGCTTCTCGTCACTCCAGTCAACGATTTTGGACTTGGCAAAGAATTCTCGATCGAATATTTGCAAGTCCGCTAGAGCTCTATCAATTAGTGCAATATCATAACCTTTCGCGAGTAGAACCCGCTCAATAATCGACGAGCGGAACTCTTTGATGAACATAAGCACACCACCTGCGTCAAATATTATTGAATCTATATTTCCATTCATTTTCGCTTAATCCATGAGTATTTATAACGCCGCATTAAGGTGTGAGCGACGCTTGGCTATACTTGAGCGAAGCGAAACTGCCAAGCGTTGCGAATCACTCTTAAATGCTTTGTTATGCCACTAGCGATCGCTGATCGCAACTTTGCTTGCTAGCCCAATAAGTAAAACACCAGAAACGCCCTCTAGCCCTCGTGAGTAGCGCTGAGAATTCGGGCGACTAAAGACCCAGCTACCTACTGACGCATACAGGATATTACACATTGTAGCCAGTACGCTAAATAACAAACCAAGCCACAATAATTGCATAGAAGCCGAACCTGATGATGCATCAATAAACTGAGGTAGGAACGAAAGGAAGAACAGTGCAACTTTCGGGTTTAATACACTAACAATTACGCCTTGTACAAATACATTTTTGTCACTTTCAACGCTTTCACTTACTTTCAATGTGCTCCCCCCACGCCACATTGAAAGTAACGACTGAACACCCAAATAGACTAGATAAGCGGCACCCAACCATTTGACTGCACTAAAAGCTACCGCTGAGCTGAGGATAATTGCAGATAATCCTAATGAAGCTGCTAAAGTATGAACAAAATAACCTACACCAAGTCCCATTGCAGCTTTGAACCCAGTGACCAACTTACCTTTCATTGTGTTTGAAACAATATAGATAACGTCTGGCCCTGGTATCATATTGATAGCAAGACAAGCGACTATAAACAGTAGTAGTGAATTAAGATCCATTTCCTTTTCTCCATATTTTCTGGCTGTGGCATAACGCCCTGTTAAGGTGTGAGCAACGCAATACCGAAGCCGCTGCATACCACCTTAAACACTAAACCCAACGCATAGTAAAAATGCCACGCGTTGCGAATCACTCTTAAACAGTTTGTTAGTTGAATTGTTTCACAGCCCTACACTTGGGAAAGGTTGAACAACCCCAAAACTGTTTACCTATATTTTCACCACGCTTGGTTTCACGCAACACCATTTCAGAGCCGCAACGGGGGCACTCATTTGAGCTAACTTTGGATGCAACAACTTCTTTGACATGTTTACGATGCTTTAAATCCGTAATGACTCCGCGCTTTAACTTTATCTGGTTTATAGACTCTGTTAACCGAGCATAATCATTGTCAGAGAACACTACATCGTTAAATTGCTGAATGTATCGAATACTTCCTCGAGCGTAGGTAACGTTTGGAGGCATTTCGGTTTTAAAGGTACTGTCGCCGATGAAAACAATAACCGAATGCAAGTGTTCTTCTCTGCAACCTAGCAAGGTTTCCAGAGCTTTTATGTGCTTGTAATTCTGATGCAGTGGGTTCTGAAATTTAGAGGAATGGCGGTAAATCTTTTGTGTCCACTGTTTCTGGCGAGCTGAACCAAATATCCAACCTTTCATATTCTTAGTTTCAACGACGAAGATGCCATATCTAGAAACCACAATATGGTCGACTTGAGTTGTACCATCGTTAGTCGGCAACGTTACGTCTTTTATTAGTGTGTAATCAGACTCTGGTAATTTGGACAAAAGACGGTTCACGAGAAACTCACCGAATACACCTTTTAGCCACCTACTTTTGAAAACGCTAACAATGAGCAATAAAGGCACTAGATACCAGACTTGCGCAAGCACATTAAGAAATGCTTCAAAAATATTCACGGATTTTCCCTATTCAACTAACGCCCTGTTAAGGTGTGAGCAACGCAATACCGATGTCGCCGCATACCACCTCAAACACTAAATCCAACGCATAGTAAAAATGCCACGCGTTGCGAATCACTCTTAAACAGTTTGTTATGT
>NZ_JAADJW010000076.1:0-2971 GCF_010092875.1 Vibrio sp. LB10LO1 | reverse complement strand
TCGAAACTCCTTCGGGTTGTATGGTTAAGTGACTAAGCGTACACGGTGGATGCCTTGGCAGTCAGAGGCGATGAAGGACGTATTAACTTGCGATAAGCCCAGATTAGGTAGTAAAAACCATTTGAGTCTGGGATTTCCGAATGGGGAAACCCACTAGCATAAGCTAGTATCGCTGCGTGAATACATAGCGCAGCGAGGCGAACCGGGGGAACTGAAACATCTAAGTACCCCGAGGAAAAGAAATCAACCGAGATTCCGAAAGTAGCGGCGAGCGAAATTGGACTAGCCCTTAAGCTTTTTATGCGTCAGGTGAAACTTCTGGAAAGTTGTGCGATACAGGGTGATAGCCCCGTAACCGGCAACGCATTTAAAGTGAAATCGAGTAGGGCGGGACACGTGATATCCTGTCTGAATATGGGGGGACCATCCTCCAAGGCTAAATACTACTGACTGACCGATAGTGAACCAGTACCGTGAGGGAAAGGCGAAAAGAACCCCTGTGAGGGGAGTGAAATAGAACCTGAAACCGTGTACGTACAAGCAGTAGGAGCACCTTCGTGGTGTGACTGCGTACCTTTTGTATAATGGGTCAGCGACTTATATTCAGTGGCAAGGTTAACCATCTAGGGGAGCCGTAGGGAAACCGAGTCTTAACTGGGCGTTCAGTCTCTGGATATAGACCCGAAACCAGGTGATCTAGCCATGGGCAGGTTGAAGGTTGAGTAACATCAACTGGAGGACCGAACCGACTAATGTTGAAAAATTAGCGGATGACTTGTGGCTAGGGGTGAAAGGCCAATCAAACCTGGAGATAGCTGGTTCTCCCCGAAAGCTATTTAGGTAGCGCCTCGGACGAATACTACTGGGGGTAGAGCACTGTTAAGGCTAGGGGGTCATCCCGACTTACCAACCCTTTGCAAACTCCGAATACCAGTAAGTACTATCCGGGAGACACACGGCGGGTGCTAACGTCCGTCGTGGAGAGGGAAACAACCCAGACCGCCAGCTAAGGTCCCAAATTACTACTAAGTGGGAAACGATGTGGGAAGGCTCAGACAGCCAGGATGTTGGCTTAGAAGCAGCCATCATTTAAAGAAAGCGTAATAGCTCACTGGTCGAGTCGGCCTGCGCGGAAGATGTAACGGGGCTAAGTAGTAAACCGAAGCTGCGGCAATGCACTTTAGTGCATTGGGTAGGGGAGCGTTCTGTAAGCGGTTGAAGGTGTGTGGTAACGCATGCTGGACGTATCAGAAGTGCGAATGCTGACATGAGTAACGATAAAGGGGGTGAAAAACCTCCTCGCCGGAAGACCAAGGGTTCCTGTCCAACGTTAATCGGGGCAGGGTAAGTCGACCCCTAAGGCGAGGCCGAAAGGCGTAGTCGATGGGAAACGGGTTAATATTCCCGTACTTCTTACAATTGCGATGGGGGGACGGAGAAGGCTAGGTGGGCCTGGCGACGGTTGTCCAGGTTCAAGTGCGTAGGCTGAAGAGTTAGGTAAATCCGGCTCTTCTTAAGGCTGAGACACGACGTCGAGCTACTACGGTAGTGAAGTCATTGATGCCATGCTTCCAGGAAAAGCCTCTAAGCTTCAGATTGTAAGGAATCGTACCCCAAACCGACACAGGTGGTCGGGTAGAGAATACCAAGGCGCTTGAGAGAACTCGGGTGAAGGAACTAGGCAAAATGGTACCGTAACTTCGGGAGAAGGTACGCTCTCGACGGTGAAGTCCCTTGCGGATGGAGCTATTGAGAGTCGCAGATACCAGGTGGCTGCAACTGTTTATTAAAAACACAGCACTGTGCAAAATCGTAAGATGACGTATACGGTGTGACGCCTGCCCGGTGCCGGAAGGTTAATTGATGGGGTTAGACTTCGGTCGAAGCTCTTGATCGAAGCCCCGGTAAACGGCGGCCGTAACTATAACGGTCCTAAGGTAGCGAAATTCCTTGTCGGGTAAGTTCCGACCTGCACGAATGGCGTAATGATGGCCACGCTGTCTCCACCCGAGACTCAGTGAAATTGAAATCGCTGTGAAGATGCAGTGTACCCGCGGCTAGACGGAAAGACCCCGTGAACCTTTACTACAGCTTGGCACTGAACATTGACCCTACATGTGTAGGATAGGTGGGAGGCTTTGAAACTAGTACGCCAGTATTAGTGGAGCCGTCCTTGAAATACCACCCTTGTAGTGTTGATGTTCTAACGTCGACCCCTTATCGGGGTTGCGGACAGTGCCTGGTGGGTAGTTTGACTGGGGCGGTCTCCTCCCAAAGCGTAACGGAGGAGCACGAAGGTGGGCTAATCACGGTTGGACATCGTGAGGTTAGTGCAATGGCATAAGCCCGCTTGACTGCGAGAATGACAATTCGAGCAGGTGCGAAAGCAGGTCATAGTGATCCGGTGGTTCTGAATGGAAGGGCCATCGCTCAACGGATAAAAGGTACTCCGGGGATAACAGGCTGATACCGCCCAAGAGTTCATATCGACGGCGGTGTTTGGCACCTCGATGTCGGCTCATCACATCCTGGGGCTGAAGTCGGTCCCAAGGGTATGGCTGTTCGCCATTTAAAGTGGTACGCGAGCTGGGTTTAGAACGTCGTGAGACAGTTCGGTCCCTATCTGCCGTGGGCGTTGGAAGATTGAAGGGGGCTGCTCCTAGTACGAGAGGACCGGAGTGGACGAACCTCTGGTGTTCGGGTTGTGTCGCCAGACGCATTGCCCGGTAGCTAAGTTCGGAATCGATAACCGCTGAAAGCATCTAAGCGGGAAGCGAGCCCTGAGATGAGTCTTCCCTGATACTTTAAGTATCCTAAAGGGTTGTTCGAGACTAGAACGTTGATAGGCAGGGTGTGTAAGCGTTGTGAGGCGTTGAGCTAACCTGTACTAATTGCCCGTGAGGCTTAACCATACAACACCCAAGGGGTTTTGATGGACTCAAAGCAAGAACGAATTGAATGTGTAAGAACT
>NZ_JAADJW010000075.1:0-3413 GCF_010092875.1 Vibrio sp. LB10LO1 | reverse complement strand
TCAGTAAGGATTGTTAAGTGATCAGATCGCACACACGTGAAAGAGTTCAAAAAAATCCCCAAGCTACAAGCTTGGGGATTTGTGTATAAGAGACAGCCGCGAGCGGAGGCTTTAAAATCAGTTTGAGCGGAAAGCTTACTGCTGGTGCGCGTAAGGGGTACCCATTACGGTTGGCTTGCCATTTTCCATGCTTTCATCGAATGCGATAGCATCTTTTGCGAACAGGTTGATAACGGTTGAGCCAAGCTTGAAGCGACCCATTTCTTCGCCTTTTTTCAAGATAACGGCTTTATCGCCTTCTGCTGGGTAGTCCCATTTGTAAACCGAGTTACCACGTGGTGGCGTGATAGTGCTGGCCCATACTTGCTCGATGCTACCTACGATGGTTGCGCCAACCAGTACTTGTGCCATTGGGCCAAACTCAGTATCAAAGATACATACTACGCGTTCGTTGCGTGCGAATAGGTTTGGCACGTTCTCTGCGGTTAATGGGTTTACCGAGAATAGATCACCAGGTACGTAAATCATCTGACGCAACGTGCCGTCACATGGCATGTGTACACGGTGGTAGTCACGAGGTGATAGGTACAAGGTTGCGAAGGAGCCGTCTTGGAATTCTTCCGCTAGTTTTGCGTCACCGCCAAGCAGTTCTTGTGCTGAGAAGTTATGGCCTTTCGCTTGGATAAGCTGACCATCTTCAATCGGACCAAATTGGCTTACGCACGCGTCCGCAGGGTGAGTGATCACCTTTTCACCTTCCGCGATTGGACGTGCGCCGTCTTTTAGCTCACGAACAAAGAACTCGTTGAAGGTTTTGAAGTGCTTAGGATCGGAGTGCTTCGCCTCATCCATGTTCACGTTGTATTGCTTGATAAACCAGCGAATGACTGCTGTTGTTAGACCGCCAGCCTCAGCTGAAGCCAGTTTACCCACTAGACGTGTTAGTCCATGTTGTGGGATCCAGTACTGCAGTCCAACTTTAATCTTGTCCATCTTTAATTCCGATACTTCTGTTAGATTCTCGCTTTAGGGCGCGTGATGTTACTGAAATTTCATCTGCTTGTCAGTATTAGGTGATGATTTCTTACACAGTTGCAGTCTTAACTCAGTTACAGATCCGCTTTCTTGTTACGTGAGTACTGACGGTTGGCTTTGTTTTCTACCATGCTCTCTAGAATTCGATGGTAGTTTTCAAAACGCACTTCACTGACTTCGCCTTTCTCTACTGCTTCACGCAAGATACAGCCAGGATCATCATTGTGTTTACAGTCGCGGAACTTACAACCGCCAAGATAAGGGCGGAATTCAACGAACGCTTTGGTCACTTCTTCTGCTTCTAGGTGCCACAAACCAAATTCACGTACCCCTGGAGAGTCAATCAGATCGCCACCAGTAGGGATGTGATACAAGCGAGCTGCTGTGGTTGTATGCTGACCCAAACCTGAGTTCTCAGAGATCTCGCCTTCTTCCACTTCCTGCTCAAGTTCAGGCATCAGTGCGTTTACTAGGCTTGATTTACCTACGCCTGATTGACCGACGAAAATGTTGATACGGTCACGCAGTTGCTCTTCAAGCTCGGCAATGCCTTCACCTGACTGCTTACTCACAAACAGCACCTTGTAGCCAATACGTTGGTACTCTTCTAACCACTCTTCGTACATTGCACGATCTTCATCAGAAAGTAGGTCGATTTTGTTGAGTACTAATAGCGGTGCGATGTTCAGTGTTTCTGACGCAACCAAGTAGCGGTCAATGATGTTGAGCGAAAGCTCTGGCAAAACCGAAGAAACGATCACCATTTGGTCGATGTTAGCAGCGACAGGTTTTAAGCCATCGTAGTAGTCAGGGCGAGTTAGCATAGAGGTACGAGGCTCTACAGCTTCAACCACGCCAGAGATTCCGGCCATGGACTCAAGGCCTTCACGCCATAGCACACGATCGCCGGATACCAGCGATTCTATACCACGACGAAGGTTACAGCGCTGCACTTCACCGGTTTCTAGATCTTCGATGTCAGCGTGCTGACCGAAACGAGTGATTACGAGACCCTGTTTACTTGCGCCTAGCATGGTTTCATCCCACTGGATGGACTCTTCTTGCTTCTTTAGGCGTTTTTGTTGGTTGCTGCGTACGCGGCGCACCTGACCTTTGGTTAACTTTTTCTTTTTTGCCACAATCTTGTACTTAATGTGAGTTAACTCAGTTGATTGAGCACGCTTTCGGCTCAAACTCGTGAGTATCGTGTTTCAAGTATTTTCAGGTATAGTACCTCTTTTATCGATAAACAAATAGGCGGCGTAACCATGTCCTTTAGCGATCAAAACCTGATTTGGGTGGATTTAGAGATGACAGGCCTCGATCCTGAAACGCATAAAATCATCGAAATTGCTTCTATCGTCACGGATAGTGAATTGAATATTTTGGCTGAAGGTCCTGTCCTTGCTGTACATCAGCCTGAAGAAGAGCTGGCGAAGATGGATGATTGGTGTACCAATACGCACACTTCAAGTGGCTTGGTTGAGCGCGTTCGTAACAGTGATGTTTCTGAACAAGATGCTGTTGCGCAAACCATCGAATTTCTTGAGAAATGGGTACCAAAGGGTGTTTCTCCAATTTGTGGTAACAGCATTGGTCAGGATCGTCGTTTCTTGTACAAGCACATGCCTGAGTTGGAAGAATACTTCCACTACCGTTATTTGGACGTGAGCACGCTAAAAGAACTGACTCGCCGCTGGAAACCAGAAGTGTTAGACGGTTTTTCGAAGCAGGGCACGCATCTAGCATTGGATGATATCCGTGAGTCGATTGCTGAGCTAAAGTACTACCGCGAAACGATCTTTAAGATCTAACTGTTAAGGCTGCGATCCAAATTGTTGTAATTAATGAGCGTTTTGCTTGCTTTTTCATCTGTTGGTAAAAAAATAAAGTTTTTTTGAACGAAGGACTTGCATCACAAAAAAATGCTCTTATAATTCGCAGCCCTGAATGACGGAAACGTTGTTGATGCGACACTAGCTCAGTTGGTAGAGCGCAACCTTGCCAAGGTTGAGGTCACGAGTTCGAACCTCGTGTGTCGCTCCACTTTTCTTAAGTGGAAAGAAAGGCTTTCATCATGCCTCGAATGGTGAATTACGGACGCGGGGTGGAGCAGCTTGGTAGCTCGTCGGGCTCATAACCCGAAGGTCGTCGGTTCAAATCCGGCCCCCGCAACCAATTCTCTTTTGAGAATATGCGACACTAGCTCAGTTGGTAGAGCGCAACCTTGCCAAGGTTGAGGTCACGAGTTCGAACCTCGTGTGTCGCTCCAAATTACTAAGTGGAAAGAAAGGCTTTCATCATGCCTCAAATGGTGAATTACGGACGCGGGATGGAGCAGCTTGGTAGCTCGTCGGGCTCATAACCCGAAGGTCGTC
>NZ_JAADJW010000074.1:0-3883 GCF_010092875.1 Vibrio sp. LB10LO1 | reverse complement strand
TTGTAACCGTCTTAGCAGTTGGAAAACGCGAACGTAGCGATGTTTACCGTAAAGCCATGAAAAGATTGGATGATTGATTGCGGTATAACGCCCTGTTAAGGTGTGAGCAACGCAATACCGAAGCTCCCGCATATCACCTTAAACACTAAAACCAACGCATAGTAAAAATGCCCCGCGTTGCGAATCACTCTTAAACAGTTTGTTATGCCTTGCCCCACTCAGTTCGAAGAGCTGCCAAAACCACTGTATCCCACCACTGTCCTTTGAAAAAACGATGCTCTCTAAAATGTGCTTCTTGGCGCATACCCAGAGACTTACAGAGCTTAATAGCTGGCAGGTTTTTGCTGATTGTCTCAGCATAAATGCGGTGAACTCCCAACTCCGAGAACCCGAAATCGGCTAGAGCCAAGGCGGCTTCATGACTTAACTTATTACCTTGAGAGACTCTGGAAAATGCACACCCCATCGAAGCCTGCTGATTATCCTCTAACCGTAAACAAACAGCACCAACAAACTCACCTGATACCTTACGCTCGACAGCTAATTGGTATGATTTTCTTGGTTTCTCAGAAGCCTGAGCTATAAACAAGCGTGTTAACTCTCGGTATTTATTAGGGTCACAATCGCTTTCGTCATAAAAACGCTGATATTTAGCATCCTGAGACATAGCAACAAAAGCGTCTTCATCATTCGGAGTCATATCCCTAATAATCAGACGCTTAGTCTCGATTTTAAACATCGAAAGTTCCTTTTCCTTGTGAGGCATAACGCCCTGTTAAGGTGTGAGCAACGCAATACCAAAGCCGCCGCATACCACCTTTAACACTAAACGCAACGCATAGTAAAAATGCCACGCGTTGCGAATCACTCTTAAACAGATTGTTATATTTCAAATTTAATTGTATAGGTTTAAGCTTTCTATAATCTCTGACAAGTTAAATGGTTGTGAGTATTCAGATTGTAGTTTGCGTAATTCCTGTTGATCTAAATGCTTAATTGCATCTAGTGAGACACTTTCCAAAGGGGAAAGGTCTGCCTCAAAAATATGAAGTAACGAGTCATTCCCTTCTCGCTGTAACGCACTTCTCAGAGTCTCCACTTCACGTGAGATACAACTTCTAGAGTTGTAATTATATAAGTAGCCTATAACAATTTTTTTGTCTTCAAGACTCAAAGAGTTAAACCATGGATTATCCGGGAAATGTCGCTTTGTCTGATTTGAAATAAAGCACTCTTCATACTTGTCATCCCATGCTTTTAACGCTTGAACACTATCAGGATTACTTGAACAACCGGCAATCAACATTGAAATAAAGATCCATTTACTTAGATGCTTCACTCACACACCTCCAAAATTTCTGTTCATTACCATTCGTAAAGATTTCCTGTCTATATGCGATTTTAAAAATCTCACCTCTAACAATTCTGGTCGAAGAAGTCATCGCTCGACCGAACATTTCCCAGTCATATTCAGTAATTGTAATACCCATTTCAAATGGACTACTCGTC
Source organism: Vibrio sp. LB10LO1 (assembly GCF_010092875.1). Lineage (NCBI taxonomy): Bacteria > Pseudomonadati > Pseudomonadota > Gammaproteobacteria > Vibrionales > Vibrionaceae > Vibrio > Vibrio sp. LB10LO1. Next base: position 2,374 of record NZ_JAADJW010000074.1, on the reverse strand, counting down.
ACGCTCGGGCTTGCAAAAATCTGAAACAATGGAACTGTTGATACCGCACTAGTAAACAGGTTTCCTTGTTTCATAATACTTCTTATATCGGAAACCGCCTTTTTACTCTTCCTCGATAACTTAAAACCTTTAATTTCACAATAGCCTATTTTTTCCATAACTTAGCCTTTGGTTGGGTTACTGACAAAACAAAGACCCTAACAAATTCAAGCTACAGACAAGCATGGTTATTCGTGATGTGACTCGGAAATATAACGCCCTGTTAAGGTGTGAGCAACGCAATACCGATGCCGCCGCATACCACCTTAAACACTAAACGCAACGTATAGCAAAAATGCCACGCGTTGCGAATCACTCTTAAACAGTTTGTTATACGTATTTTTTGAGCAGCTTTGCTTTTAGAATTTCTGGTTTCATTGCTGGCTTAGTACGATGAAGCATACGGTGGCAATTTGAACAAACCACACAAACGTCATTTAATGTACTGATGTAGTTTTCATCTTTTTCGTGTAGAGGGTTCTTATGGTGGCACTCGATAAACCCAGCGCCTAATTCTTTTCCGTACACTGACTCGAAATCAAAATCACAAACCTGGCATACAAAACCAAACTCGGCTTTTGCGTCTTTTACTAACTTAGAGTTACGCTTGAAATACGAAGCTTCACGCACCTGCCTTTCGCCCTCAGCATACTCCTGCTCTGGTGAGTTCTCTCGAATTTCATAGTCACCTAAGTCATCGATTACATATGGTTTTTGTAAAAGATGACTGACATAGCCTCCTGAACCACCAAAGTGTTCAAGTCGATCGCTTTTCACACGATAAACATTTCCTGACGGTCGAAAGTTAGGCATATACTGAACATCTTTCTTGAACTGGGTCCAAGTCAGTTCGATATGCTGAGTTTTGAAAAAGAACACGTAGGGGAAATGACTACTTCCCCACAAAAAGTTTGAAAGGTCTAAAAGCTGCTCTTTCCAAAAGCCTTTTACATGACAAAGAGCAGGCATTTCACCATCACCACCAGTGGTCTTGATTAGAAGCATGACATCGTCAACTTTAAGTTGACGAATAACACTCTTAGCGCCATCAGGAACTCCCCAGACGTTACACCAACCATCGGGAAACTCAGCTAGAAGCTTATCTTCTATTTCTGCTTGTAGATGAGGTGGACAATGTTCGACGATGTCGGAAACAGCGACTTCACCAAAGACAGTTTTGGGAAAATCTGCATTAGCTCCTTTTAAGCCAACATCATGGAAAAATAACTGCATAATACTTCCTCTGAACTAATACGTATAACGCCCTGTTAAGGTGTGAGCAACGCAATACCGAAGCTCCCGCATACCACCTTAAACACAAAACGCAACGCATAGCAAAAATGCCAAGCGTTGCGAATCACTCTTAAACAGATTGTTATATTTATGCCGCTTGAGCTTCATATGTACTCAACTTAACCAACAGCTCACGACATAGGTTTATAACTCGCTCCGAAGTTTCCGCAGAAATCGCTTTTTGGTCGTGTACCGTTACATTTCTATTTCGGCGAACTTCATCAAGTAGTTCAATATCACGGGATTCCAAAATACTGTGTTTGCTAGCAAGCTGCTGGAGGTGATACATACTTACCATTTTTGAATTAGGATCGAGTTCATTTAGCAATTGACGTAATGTTGATTCAAGAACCTTACTTGCTTCAAATACTGCAAGGTCGTACATGCCAGTTTTATTTAACTCCGACGCTCTGTTAAGTGAATCTAATATTTGATTTTTTGCATTTGTGTTTTCTGCGTCCAGGAACTTCTGTTTAATTGATCGAGCAATAAACAAGTAAACATTCTTACCAACATATCCCGTTAGGAATGCAGCTACACCACTAATGACTTCAGGCGATAATTGTTCAAATAGCTTACTTACTTGCGCAAGAAGTATAGTTACGCCCCAAAATAGAGAGAATATTGGAGGAATAATCAAGGCGAATGAATAACAAGCATTGCTCAGCTTATCTAGCCATTCACTATGTTTTGAAGATGCAAACTGCAAAGAAATAAAATAAACAGCCAAACCTAGCACACTAATGAGTAAAAGGTATGCAGCCTTAATCGTTAAGCTCATCCCAAAGAAAAGAAAGCCCAAATCACCATATTGATCAATCAATGGCTTGATAGCAAAAATCGTAGCTAACAAACCGACTGTAAACCCTACTTTGGTTTTAAAAAAATCATCCACTCTTACGATCTTCCTCAATAAATATAACGCCCTGTTAAGGTGTGAGCAACGCAATACCAAAGCCGCCGCATACCACCTTAAACACTAAACGCAACGCATAGTAAAAATGCCACGCGTTGCGAATCACTCTTAAACAGTTTGTTATGT
>NZ_JAADJW010000073.1:0-5042 GCF_010092875.1 Vibrio sp. LB10LO1 | reverse complement strand
TTATGGTGGAGACTTTACCACCTAACTTGGTGTCCGGGATCATTAAACCACTACAGAACTTTTTAAGTTTCCAGTTGCGTAAATATCACAACTTAGCTTGTGGGCTAGCGTTAAGAAGTCGATAAGCAAGTTGATTTGCTCATCTGATACGCAATCTAGTGCTTTTATATGCGGCTCTTTGCAAAAGCGCTCTAAATAGCTAAGCATTTCGTCGATATCGTTGTTAAATAGCATCGTAAGTAGCCCTTGTGGTAAGGCTTGCGATTGTACCGTTAGCCCCACAACATAACAAACTGCTTAAGGCGGACTGCCAACGCTCGGCGAATTTACTTCAAAGTCTGCTCTGTGTTTACGGTGGCTTGTTTTCATTTTGTGTTATGTTGTCAGCCACTTAGCAGGGCGTTAGTGTTTACATCAAAATTTACGCAAAAATAGGGAAGTTGTATGACTAAATCTGTCTATGTTGCAGGTAGTTTCAAGAATCTAGAAAAGATGCAGGCTATACGAGAAACTTTGGTCAATGCAGGTATTGAAACTACTATCTCTGAGCCTCTTCAAGCTAATGGTATTAATGGTTGCTTGCAGCGCATTAGAGAAGCCGACATTACCTACATTCTAAATTTTGGTGGTTACGTCGGAAAAAGTGTAGCAATGGATATTGGTTATGCTTTAGGTCTCGGTAAACCAGTTTATGCTCTTGAACCTATTGAAGACCCAGACATAACTCACTTGCTAACAAGTGTTGTTACGCCAGGTGAAGTCATTGCTGAGCTCTGTGGAAATAGTAAAAACTAACAATAAATTTAAGAGTGATTCACAACGCTCGGCGCCCTCACTTCAAGTAAGTTTAGTGTTTATGGCACAATGGTTTAAGTAAGGTGGCAGCGTTGTTCACACCTTAATTTGGCGTTAGGCATCAGAGTTCACATCTTAAGCTACAATTATTTGGCTGAACGATTCTATGTTCAGTCAACTAAGGAGGCTACTAATGCATTATGATACATTCGTTATTCAAACTCATCCTGATGAGATTGAATTCCCTGGCAATACTGATTTTGACTGGTCACTAGAGCACGTCGAAGCGGCTATCGAGCAAGCAATTAGTAAATCGGAATTTCAGGTAACATTACCACTTTCGTTTCAAGATTATTCTTTGTTAGAAGTCAATCCCAACAAGCCTTGGTCAAAGGTTGGCTATATTGAGAGTAATGTAGGGTATTTCTTTGTGACTCAAGCATTGACTGATCATATTACAGTCACTTATAACCGTTGGGACTAATGCCTAACAAACTGTTTAAGAGTGATTCGCAACGCTTGGCATTTTTGCTATGCGTTGCGTTTTGTGTTTAAGGTGGTATGCGGGAGCTTCAGCATGGCGTTGCTCACACCTTAACAGGGCGTTATGTTTATTATCAAAGTGATGTACATGGAACTTGTTCAAGATCTACTTTTACCCGTGGTGTTATCGACGTTATCAGCATATGGAGCTGCTGTATTTGCATTTCGCAAGTATAAAAATGAAAAGCGTTGGGACGATAAAAGAGAAAAGTACTTTTTAGTCATCGAATCAGTCGAGTATATCGCAGCTTGGTATGAGTCGAAGCGTAATCAGATGGGAGCAGAACAGGGGTTAATCCGATTTGGTAATGATACTAGTCAGTTGGAAGTTTCAGAACGTGTTATCCAGAAATACGCAGCGATAGGTAATTTATATTTTTCCAAAGATTTTGTATCAGTTCTATCTCAACTTTATCTAAATCTTGAGCAAAAAGTATATTCTCGTGGCGAAGAATATGAGTGCGCTAATGATGATCCTGAACAAGAGTTTTGGATTGAAAATCGATATTACGCGTCGGTATCACATACTTCTTCCGAAGCACTAAAGAAACTACTTAAACTTTCGGAACGAGATTTGGTGAAAAAATAAACATAACAAACTGTTCAAGAGTGATTCGCAACGCGTGGCATTTTTACTATGCGTTGGTTTTAGTGATTAAGGCGGTTTGCGGCAGCATTGGTATTGCGTTGCTCACACCTTAACAGGGCGTTAAACGACATATGGAGGCTAATCAGGTGAAATTGAGTTTGATAGCTTTGCTGTTATGCTTTAGTTCATTTTGTTTTGGAGGCAATTTGGGTAAAGGGAAAGAAGACGCACAACACTTATTTGACTCGGTGCTGCCTTTTGCGGAAAAAATGTTAGCTGAGTATGGTGAGTTTTATCCATACGGTGCAGCGATGACTTTAACTGGAGACGTTGTTGATGTATCGGTCTTTGAAGGGAACGAATATCCACCTTCATCCGAGATCATTGATTTGCTCAATTCTGCCTTTCTTAAAGCAGCTGCAAATCGAGAATATAGGACCACCGCGGTAGTTTACGATGTTCGTATTACGCTTCCTTCAGGTCAGCTTTCAGATGCAATAGCCGTTAATCTTGATCATATTTCTGGCTATTCTATTGTCGTGTATTTGCCTTACAAAAAATTAAACCAGGCTATAGAGTACGGTGAACTATCAGTTCAAGAAGGTCGTGGAGCAATATTTAATTAAGCGCGTGATATGTGCGTTTAACAAACTGTTCAAGAGTGATTCGCAACGCGTGGCATTTTCAACATGCGTTGCGTTTGGTGTTTAAGGTAGTATGCGGTGGCTTCGGCATTGCGTTGCTCACACCTTAACAGGGCGTTATGCGCCAGAAAGGTGAGTCGGTAAAATGAATGAACTAGAAAAATCTATCATCCAATTTATTTTTAGCTCTTATCCAGATGACTTCAAAAACACCTGTATTTCTGAGCTAATTGTATCAGAGCGTGAATATACGGGAGCTGGTGTTATCGTATGCTTCGAAAAACGAGGTAATGTCGTAACTAACTCTAAGGCAGTAAACTTTATTGGTCCTCTAATTGAATCCTCAGCTTTGGAACTGGGTGCAGAGACTGTTTTAAGTGTTAATAATGGTCACCTTGACTGCCTAGATATTCTAGTTAGAGGCAGTGGCGACATTAAAGCTGTTACAAGTTATCGGTTAATCGATGAAGACGTTAATTTCGTGTGTGATTCAAGCGCATAACAAATTGTTCAAGAGTGATTCGGCACGCGTGGCATTTTTACTATGCGTTGGTTTTAGTGGTTAAGGTGGTATGCGGAAGCTTCGGTATTGCGTGCCTCACACCTTAACAAGGCGTTATACCTATTGAGAGGACTTGCGATAGATGACCAATATTGAAGAGGGTTTAATTAAGTTCTTTGATATCGAAAGTGAAGTACGAGAACACATAAATACTCATAGATATCAGAAGGTTTTGATCTCAGAGCTAGATAACTGGAGTCAAATCTGTAGCTCTTTGGACACTCTAGGTGATACAGGGTTAGCGCTAAAAAGTTATTTTAAATCTGACTTTCCTACTGAGGCAGGATTGTCTTATATCTACACCTATGGACTTTTGCAGGCGTTATTTATTCAGCAAGATGCGATGAACCATTTGTCTGAAGCATTCGAAGTTCCATATGAATTGTCTGATGACCTTAAAAGTATCAGAGCAGTTAGAAACGCCTCAATAGGTCACCCAACAAAGAATAGAGTTAAGAAAACTACTTACTTTAACCACATTTCTCGGATTTCAATGAGTTAAGGTGGCTTTACTTTAGCTCGTTTCTACGACGAGGGTGAGAGTGAGTTCATCGACGTTGATTTCAAGACGATAGTAGAAACACAGCTTACTGGTATTAATAATGCCTATGCATTAATCAGCGACAAACTTCGAGAAATTGACGAGCAACATAGGGCTAAATTTATGGAAAAACCTCTAGCAGATATTCTTCACTCAACAATGGGGTATATGTTTGAAAAGGTAGGACAAGCAATATACTCACCATCCAATTCAAACGTTTCATTTGGTCTTAGTATGCTTGAGTCAATCGAAGAGGCATACAATAACTTTCAGAGTGCATTGCTAGAAAGGAATGAGTTACCTGACCACACGCAGTACGAACTTGATGAGTACTTTCACGGTATTAAACGAGTGAAAGCTTACCTGACTGGTTCAAATGCTAATGATTTTTCAGAGTCAGATGCGCGAATATTCTTGTTCTATCTGCAAAAGAGCCATAAAAGCTTTGAAAATATCGCTCGTGAAATAGACGAAGATTACGTGGCAAAATAGGTATAACAAACTGTTTAAGAGGGATTCGCAACGCGTGGCATTTTCACTATGCGTTGGTTTAAGTGATTAAGGCGGTTTGCGGTGGCTTTTGTATTGCGTTACTCACCCCTTAACAGAGCGTTAAGTGCATTCGATGTCAACATGACTCAATAGCATGTATTTTTTTGCAATAGGAAGCAGAGATATGATGAAGCTTATAGAACCATGGTTGTTTCACCGTAGGGCTATGTACATTGCAAGAAAGTTAATTCCACTGCTTCTCTTTTATGGAAAAAAGACTAGATACTCTAAGGAAGAAGTGGACTATGCAATTGAAAGATCAAAATTATCGAAAAAGCACGTAACACTAGCATATGCTATTTATTGTGTAGACTTGTCGCAATACGACTTCCACAGAAGTGAAAGTTTCGAAGAGTACTTATCTCACAAATGTAAGTATGATCCAGCAAATCAACGATTTGATGTGGCCTCTTTTGCTCACTACTCTTCGGATGATTGCACTCCTAACGATGGTGGAGGTGGCGAGTAATGCACTTAACAAATTGTTCAAGAGTGATTCAGCACGCGTGGCATTTTTAATATGCGTTAGGTTTAGTGATTAAGGTATTATGCGGAGGCTTCGGTATTGCGTGCCTCACACCTTAACAAGGCGTTAGCAGTATTAAGAGGAAACAATGAAGTTCTCACATAGATTTGGGTTTGACCCGGAATACAAGAATGAACCTATCAGTCAAGATGCTCCAAATTGGCTGAAGAATATGTTTTTTCTTAAGGTGTTAGAGCCACTGCTGTATGTGGATGGCGATAGTCGCGTTAGCAATTGTAGTGGTCAACAAATACCGGACACAGATTTAAGCCGATTTTCTGCATCAACCG
>NZ_JAADJW010000072.1:0-5215 GCF_010092875.1 Vibrio sp. LB10LO1 | reverse complement strand
ACGCACATAACAAACTGTTCAAGAGGGATTCGCAACGCGTGGCATTTTTACTATGCGTTGATTTTAGTGTTTAAGGTGGTTTGCGGAGGCTTCGGTATTGCGTTGCTCACCCCTTAACAGGGCGTTATGTGCTTTGGTGGAAATGGATATGGAAATCACAATCAGGCGTATCGAAACAGAAAGCATTGAGGACAAAGGTATATTCGAGACTTTGTTTATAGAGTACCTATCTGGATTCTCAGTTGAGCTAGATCTCTCAGTAATTGCTCAGTTATTTGCATTGCCTTATTTCCACGGATTTATCAGTTTTGTCGACAATAAGCCTGCTGGTTTTGCGGTTTGCTTTGAATCGTTCTCAACTTATCGTGCGCAAGGAGTGATGAATATTCATGACTTTATGGTGTTGGACAACTTTCGTGGTAAAGGTGTTGGCAAGGCACAACTGAATGGTATCGAACAGTATTGTCGTGATAATGATTACCTCAAAATCACATTAGAGGTCGGTGATGATAATGTTGCAGCTAAAAAGCTCTACAGCTCATTGGACTACGAAGATTACAGAGTAGTTTTGAAAGGGCAGCAACATTGGCAAAAGTACCTCAATTAGCACGCACATAACAAACTGTTCAAGAGGGATTCGCAACGCGTGGCATTTTTACTATGCGTTGGTTTTAGTGTTTAAGGCGGTATGCGGCGACTTTTGTATTGCGTTGCTCACCCCTTAACAGGGCGTTATATGCTATTGTGCCGATCTTCATCAAGGTTCTCATTAGTTCTATTTAGTAAAGTCCACGCTGTACTTTAATTTATCTACAAACCATCGAATGAAAAAATATCTTTTAATTTTGTCGGCTTTGTTGGCAAATTCAGCTTATGGTAAATCGCCAGATGAGCTTTTAAATGGGCTTAAACCGGATTTGAAAAGCTGGGTTGAGAAGTCTTGTAGCAAGAACTTAGGTCCCTCTCTTTGGTCCAGCTGCGTTACTCGTGAAGTTAATGCTCTAAATGGTCACTTTCCGGACCTTTCTATATTGAGCAAGGATCAAAAAACGTGGCTAATGAATTCATGCCCTAGTTCGCTAGGTCCAAGCTTAACTATTAGCTGCTATAACCGAGAGTATGAAGCGTTGGGGCGTATTCCCTCTTTTTCTGGTTTATCGAAGCAGCAGGCGAATTGGGTAAAACAAAGTTGCTCTACATCTTTGGGACCATCTCTATATGCTAGCTGTTTGAATCGTGAAATTTCAGCTGTCAAAAATGCTGGTAGCCCACAACCTCAAGTCGTTTCAAAACCAAACTTACGAGCTCAAACGCGACCGGTTGGCTCTAATAGCCGAAACTCGTACGCAATAGAAGTTTCTCATAATGATGAGCTATTTATAATCAACGGTGAAAAATTTGAGGCAAAAACATACTGTTTGGGGTGGTATGAAGGCGATGAAGTAATATTTGTTGACGGTAGTCCTTATGGAGCGTGTTCTAGTGCAAAGCTTTTGAACTTAAGTAATAAAGAGCTCTGTGAAGTTTGGTGTGAATAGCATATAACAAACTGTTTAAGAGTGATTCGCAACGCGTGGCATTTTTACTATGCGTTGCGTTTAGTGTTTAAGGTGGTATGCGGGAGCTTTGGTATTGCGTTGCTCACACCTTAACAGGGCGTTAGATTTCATTTGAGTCCGTGAGAATGGAGATTGTATATTGTTTAACTTAATTATTTCCCATGACCCTGAAACGTGGGATCTCACTCCTTATCAGTGCGATCGTAGTAGAGCGATTGTAGAGTACACTGCCAATGAAATTAGTGAGCGGTATAAGTTCTTCGATCAGAATGCGATTGAAGAGCTAAAAAGTTTCCCCACGCTATTTGTAACTGAAAACGAATCGGTCGAAACTCGGATTGGCTACATTACTGATATCAGGGTTAGAAATAGTTCAGTTGTACTCAGCTATGAATTTGACCCTATTTTTCCTAGCCTCCCAATTGGCGCAATTGAGTCTATGCGTGTTGACATTGACTTAGGGCGTTTCGAATTATCTCGTACGCATTGGGCAGTCAAAGATGAGCCTATTTTTGAAATTCTCATGAGGCGTGGATATTTAAACCAAGCTCAAGTAAATGCTGCCACACAGCGGCGAATGCCTCCTCCGCCTGTTGTTAAGCCTGATAGTCAAGATGATGCGGGGTTTAATAATTCTCAAGTATTCATTGTTCATGGACATGACGATATAGCAAAACTAGATGTTGCAAGTTTCATTTCTAGTTTAGGTTTACAGCCAATCATTTTGCATATGCAGGCAAGTTCTGGAATGACAATTATTGAAAAGATCGAACATTACTCAAATGTTGGTTTCGGTATTGTACTTTACACTCCATGCGATACAGGAGCTAAAGTGGGGGCTTTAAGTGGTCGGTATCGTGCGCGCCAAAATGTTGTGTTTGAGCATGGATACCTTATTGGTAAATTGGGTCGCCCACGAGTTTGTGCTGTTGTTAAAGGGGACATCGAAACACCAAACGATATTAGTGGCGTAGTTTACGTTGGGATGGATGCAAGCCTCAACTGGCAAGAGCAACTAAAGATAGAAATGAGAAATGTAGGCTACCACGTATAGAAATCTAACAAACTGTTTAAGAGTGATTCGCAACGCGTGGCATTTTTACTATGCGTTGGTTTTAGTGGTTAAGGTGGTATGCGGGAGCTTCGGTATTGCGTTGCTCACACCTTAACAGGGCGTTATGTGATTCGAGAGGTATCAAATGAATCAAGCAGACATGGTATATAACCTGCTCAGTGGTGTTGTTGTAGATTTAAATAGTCGTTTTGGCTGCTCTTTAGTTTTGCACCAACAAAAGATCACAAAAAAACATATTAGTGTGACTGGTGCCAACGGTAGGCTGTGGGTATCGCCATCGATTGGTGGCTATGATATTTCAGTTAGCGGCAAATCATTAGAAAAAGAACTGGTGCCAACCCTGACGTCATACTTTGGTCGCTGTGCTGATGGTTATAAGCAAAAAAACGCAAATAAGGGTTTTATGCATCAACCTTTCTGGAGAACTAGTGACTTCCAAGATGTTCAGGCTGTATGTCAAATGTACATGAAGACAGCCAAGTAAAAAATCACATAACAAACTGTTTAAGAGTGATTCGCAACGCGTGGCATTTTTACTATGCGTTGCGTTTAGTGTTTAAGGTGGCATGCGGAGGCTTCGGCATTGCGTTGCTCACACCTTAACAGGGCGTTAGTCGCCAGAAAAAGCTAGCAATCAAAATCATGTTTCTGAGCTTAAAATTAAGCAGCAGTTTGTTTGGAACACAGATTCATCGTCGATCATTAGAACTTAGCTTTAGCTGTTTTGAGTCCAAAATTTTGCAAGTGTCCTAGCGATTGTTTTGTTCTTTGGTGCTGACAGAGCAGGGCAATCGAAAGTCTGTTCTTAGTTGCAACTCTGCTCGGTGAGTTTGTTGGTACAAAAGCCGATTTACTCGCTGAAAAGACGTTTTCTCTGGTGTGGTAAGTTCCACGTGGTTTCAGTGATTTTGTTGAAAGTCCGCACTGTGAGATTGGTTTTCCAAAAGCGCTTTTTGGTGTTGTCAGCCCGTTTTCTACGGAGTTGTTTGTTCCAAGTGGTTTCATTGAGTAGCAGCTTTGAGACTACGCCTGACTTAAATGCATCAAAGCACATAAGGTTTGTTGTTCGCAAAGTTTAGTTCGGCTTAAAATTGTCGCTCGGTGCCTCGCGACTAACAAACTGTTTAAGAGTGATTCACAACGCGTGGCATTTTTACTATGCCACGCGTTTAGTGTTTAAGGTGGTATGCGGGAGCTTCGGTATTGCGTTGCTCACACCTTAACAGGGCGTTATGTGCTTGGAGCTATCAACATTATGGATCATCGAATGGATATCGACGAAATTGAAGCGAGCATAGTCACTCAAATATCTGATTACTGGGGGAGTGCTGCCGATGACTTTTGTACTTCAGAAAGTACTAACATACCATTTCAGAGGTTTGTACTTGAGTTTTCCCTTTATAGGTATTCAGTAGTTAGGATCAATTTTGAGCGAAATAGCCTATTTTTCAGTGAAGTGTCTAAAGGTATAAGTTTCAGCCTTTTATCACGTAAAGTTAGTTATCTAGATTTGACCGATACTCTCGCCGAAATTGATGAAGAAGTTCGCTTAAGGATCCCTGATAAGTATTTAGTAGCTAAAGGTTGGCAACGCACATAACAAATTGTTCAAGAGTGATTCGGCACGCGTGGCATTTTTACTATGCGTTGGTTTTAGTGGTTAGGGTGTTAGGGTGGTATGCGGAAGCTCAGGTATTGCGTGCCTCACACCTTAACAAGGCGTTAGTTCGCAACGTCTTCGAAAGTAGAGGTAGAAATTGAATAAACAAGCAAAAGTTATTTTGTGGTCTTTGTTTGTTGTTTTGCTAATGCCAATATTGGCTTACATATACAAGTTTGGTCTTGGGCTTTGGAATAAACCAGATGAATGGTCCGACTTAGGAGGTTATGTTGGGGGAATATACGCTCCAATACTTTCGATTGTTACGTTGGTTGTCATATCGATACAAATATTTATACAACATCAACAATATCAGCATTCATTGATTCAGCATCAAGAGGAACAAATCAAAGAGTACTTAGCTGCTCTGGAACAAGCATTAGACGTTGAGGTAGGAGAAATAAGCTCGCGAGATTTTCTTGTAAGCCTATGCAGAGATGTATCTAAAGATACAATCAAGCTGATTCCAGCGGAGTTAGTTATGGATTTTAATCAATGCAATCATAGACTTTACTCAATGTGGTGTGAGGTCATGAAATGCCTCGCGGTTTTAGAGAATATCTCAAACCAGAATGTCTATAACAAGGTCGTGTTTGCATCAAACAAAAATAAAGTCATAGCATACCTAAACCCTCAAACATGCAGAATGCTCGATAGGTTTCACTTTATATTTCTTTGTAAATGTGAAGAAATTAACGTCCACATCGATACTCAAGGTCTTAAATATTACTATTCAGATCTGAGACATGGTGGGTAGCGAACTAACAAACTGTTTAAGAGGGATTCGCAACGCGTGGCATTTTTACTGTGCGTTGTTCTAAGTGATTAAGGTGGTATGCGGTGGCATCGGTATTGCGTTGCTCACCCCTTAACAGGGCGTTATGTTTACAATGAGATTGGAGGTTTACTAAAGGGCTATGG
>NZ_JAADJW010000071.1:0-5927 GCF_010092875.1 Vibrio sp. LB10LO1 | reverse complement strand
GTTCCTCCTTAGCTCAGTTGGTAGAGCGACGGACTGTTAATCCGCAGGTCACTGGTTCAAGTCCAGTAGGAGGAGCCAACTTCTAGAGTTTCATGTAAATGAGATTCTAAAAAATGAAGAGTTTACTCTTCAAAAAAGAAAACGGTACGCCGACTTAGCTCAGTAGGTAGAGCAACTGACTTGTAATCAGTAGGTCACCAGTTCGATTCCGGTAGTCGGCACCATTCTTCTTTTGCCTCGATAGCTCAGTCGGTAGAGCAGAGGATTGAAAATCCTCGTGTCGGTGGTTCGATTCCGCCTCGAGGCACCATATTTGGTGCACTTGCTTAAAGCAAGACACAAACAGAATAGTTCCTCCTTAGCTCAGTTGGTAGAGCGACGGACTGTTAATCCGCAGGTCACTGGTTCAAGTCCAGTAGGAGGAGCCAACTTTGAAAGCCAAGTCTTCGGACTTGGCTTTTTTCTTATCTGCAATTCTAAAATCCCCCTCTACTTTCACTTCCCTCCTTTCCTTTACCATCAATCTCCTCTCGAAACTTCGTTATAAACTCAGACACCATTGATAAAAAACACTTATTTCACGCTAAAAATTTAATCTAAATCATAGTTTCAGCACGACCGCATAGGCGCTTATATACAAGTTCAATATGATGAATTTATTATTACGCCCCCTAATAAGCTATGCATTGCATAGTACGTAACACGCCTTGTGAGCTAACTATGAAATTAAAAACTCAAGCCTATTTATTATCTGCAATCATATTGGTTGCCCTGCTTGCTCTAACCGCGACAGGTCTATGGACACTGCGCGTAGCAAGTAATCTTGATAACAAAGCTCGAGTGACTGAGCTATTTAAGAGTGCCTACAGCATTCTGACTGAAGTTGAACAAATGGCCGTGGAAGGCAAGATGCCAGAAGATGAAGCCAAAGCGCTGGCGACCCGCCTACTTCGTAACAATATCTACAAAGACAACGAATACGTTTATGTTGCAGACGAGAACATGATTTTCGTGGCGGCACCGCTTGATCCGCAACTGCACGGTACCAGTTTCCACGATTTCCGCGATGGTGATGGCAACAGTGTCGGCCAATTGATTTTGGATGTACTGGGCCGTAAGACAGGTCAAATCGTTGAATACACCTGGACACAGAAACAACCAGATGGAACGGTCGAAGAAAAGCACTCTATCGCAGAGAAAACACCACATTGGAACTGGGTGGTAGGCACTGGTATCGGGTTTAATGAAGTCAATGCTCGCTTCTGGTCAACGGCGCAATGGCAGCTGGCACTGTGTTTAGCGATTGCAGGCGCGATTCTAGGCGGCCTAATTATCTCTATCCGTAAGATGCTTAATCTACTCGGCGGCGAGCCAAATGACGTACGTGAAGCGGTTCAAGCCGTTGCTCAGGGAGATATCCAAGCCAGCTTTGAACACATAGCCCCTAAAGACAGCATCTATGGCGCTGTGCAAGAGATGAGTCAATCTCTGGCTAAGATGGTAAATAACCTAGACGAATCAATGCACGCATTACGTTCAGAGCTATCAGCCGTAGAGTCTCGCTCTAATTCGATCGCTGATCTAACCATGTCTCAGCAGCAGTCGACAGCAATGATCGCAACAGCGATGACAGAAATGGCTTCTTCAGCCAATCATGTTGCAAGCTCGGCAAGTGACACTGCACATAACACCGATGAAGCAGACAAACAGAGCCAACACACGCAATCATTGATCCACAGTACGGTAGATAATATTCAAGGCTTGGCTACTCAGCTAAATACAGCAAGCAAAGCGGTTGCGGATCTTGACCAAGATGTAAACAGCATCGTGAAAGTTCTCGACGTAATCGGCGATATTGCTGAGCAAACTAACCTACTGGCGTTGAATGCCGCCATTGAAGCAGCTCGCGCAGGTGAACAAGGTCGAGGCTTTGCGGTAGTAGCAGATGAGGTGCGAAACCTAGCAGGACGCACACAAGACAGCACAAAAGAGATTCAACAGATGATCTCTAACCTTCAAGAAGGTTCGCGCAATGCTATCCATACAATGGAAATCTGTGCCGAAACCAGTGAAAGCACGGTAACTGAGTCTATGAACGCCTCAGAAGCGCTACAACAAATAGTTACAGCTCTAGAGTCTATTACAGCCATGAGTCAGCAAATTGCTACGGCTGCAGCGGAACAAACGCAAGTGAGTGATGACATTGCACACCGCATCAACCTGATTGAAGAAAGTGGTAGTCAGCTAAATGCGGTAGTAACAGAAAGCCAATCAAGCACGCAAACATTGGCTTCTTTAGCGGATGAACTTGAAGGTTGGGTGAACAAGTTCTCAGTAAAGCACTAGTTTAAAGTCAATTGTTCAATAAAAAGCACGTTTTCAGACGTGCTTTTTTGTTTTTATCGCCTTTATTCTGAAGGTGAGCGCCCTATCATTATTAAAACAGCGCTTAAAACATGGCGCATTGCTGCTCAAAATGCATAAAAACAGCCCACTCCGAGCACAAATTCATCAAACGATATTTTATTTTAATTTTATTGTTGACCTGAAAGCCGAAAAGCCTTTTAATACACCTCGTCGCCCGGATAGCTCAGTCGGTAGAGCAGAGGATTGAAAATCCTCGTGTCGGTGGTTCGATTCCGCCTCCGGGCACCACAATTTAAAATTGTTGGTGTCTAACACGAACAATAGAAAGAAAACGGTACGCCGACTTAGCTCAGTAGGTAGAGCAACTGACTTGTAATCAGTAGGTCACCAGTTCGATTCCGGTAGTCGGCACCATTTATTCTTAAACAAGATAATTCCTCCTTAGCTCAGTTGGTAGAGCGACGGACTGTTAATCCGCAGGTCACTGGTTCAAGTCCAGTAGGAGGAGCCATCTTTCAGTTAGTAAGTCGATTACTTATTAACGAAAATGTGCCGACTTAGCTCAGTAGGTAGAGCAACTGACTTGTAATCAGTAGGTCACCAGTTCGATTCCGGTAGTCGGCACCACATATTAAAATTTGTTCCTCCTTAGCTCAGTTGGTAGAGCGACGGACTGTTAATCCGCAGGTCACTGGTTCAAGTCCAGTAGGAGGAGCCAAATTAGAAGAAGCCGCATCACTTGATGCGGCTTTTTTGCATCTGAAGAAAACTCGCGGCTCCCCTCTTCATCCAACTTTATCTCAATAAACAAAAAAGCCAGGTGATATACCTAGCTTTCTCTTTTGTATCGTCTCAGTGAGTAACGAGACAGAAGGCTAGCTCAAACCACCAAGGCAGATGTACTTCGTCTCTAGATACTCATCCATGCCTTGTTTAGCCCCTTCACGACCAATGCCTGATTCTTTGATCCCACCAAAGGGGGCCACTTCCGTAGAGATAATTCCTTCATTTACCCCCACCATGCCATATTCCAAACCTTCACTAAATTTGATGATGCGCTTCAAGCTGTCGGTGTAGAAGTAACAAGCTAAACCATATTCTGTGTCGTTCGCCATCGAGAGCACTTGTTCATCGTCATCAAAACTAATGACTGGCAGAACTGGGCCAAACAGCTCTTGTTGCACGATCGCCATGCCCTGTTCCACATTATCTAAGATAACAGGCTCCATAAAGCGCCCAGAGCGTTTTTGAGGCTGGTTGAGTATCTTTGCCCCTTCTTGTACTGCCTGATCGATCACTGCCTCTAGACGATGCTTAGAAGCCATTGTGATCACAGGACCAAGAGTGGCATTTTCCTCAAGACCATTGCCGACCGTCAGGCCTGCCGCTTTATTCAGAAGCTTAGCTAAGAATGCCTCTTTTACGCTCTGATGCACATACAAGCGGTTGGTACACACGCAGGTTTGTCCGGCATTACGAAACTTAGACGCAATCAAGCCATTAGCTGCTGCTTCTAAATCTGCATCGTTAAAAACAATAAAAGGTGCGTTACCACCCAATTCCATAGAAGCGGCTTTAACCGTATCACTGGCCTGCTTCATTAAGATCTTACCGACACGCGTAGAACCAGTGAAAGAGATCTTCTTAATACGAGGATCGGTACTCAAAACGACACCAAACTCTGCGGCTTGTTCAGAAACAACCGTAGACAATAGAGCTTTAGGAATACCAGCCTGATGAGCAAGCTCCACCACAGCCAGCGCAGTTAAAGGTGTTAATTCAGAAGGTTTAATGATCATCCCGCAGCCAAAGCAGGCGCCGCTTTTCGTGTGATCATTGCAATAGGGAAGTTCCATGGCGTAATCGCCGCACACACGCCGACAGGCTGTTTGATGGTAGAGAGGCGTCTATCTACCGAAGGAGCAGGAATAACCTCACCATAAGCGCGTTTAGCCTCTTCTGCGAACCATTCAACAAAAGATGCGCCGTATGCGACTTCTCCACGGCTTTCAGTCAGAGGTTTACCTTGTTCTAAGGTAATGATGTTCGCGATGTCTTCTGTATGATCTACAAGCAATTGGAACCACTTTTTCAGGGAAGCTGAACGTGCTTTAGCGCTGAGTTTTGCCCACTCGACTTGAGCCGATTTGCACGCTTCTATTTGCACATCTAACTCGTCCAAAGAACTAGGCTTTAAGCGAATCAGTTCTTGCTCAGTCGCAGGATTAATAACGGCAATCCCATCTTGAGAAGACAGGCTTTCGAATAAGACTCCTAGCGTTTCACTTTCTATCTGCTGCATCATTAGGTTGTACTCCCATAAGAACCTTTACTAGGTTAATCCTTCTGACAAATAAGAGTAAAGCAAACAAAGTTTTCTTCAGCGTAAATATGAGAAGTTATGACCCAGTTGGGTTAACTGGTGACGCTGATAAGAGAACGCCAACAGAGATAGCTACTATTGAAGAAGGTAACCAAAATGACGGAGTAGGTGTTCAAAAGGCTGGAATGCGTATATAGATAGAGCCTTATCTGAATAAATGGTTAAGCTTGTAGACTACAGACAAAGCCTTGTGAGACTTAATTTCCAACAAGAGAAAAATCATGTTCTCTAAAACGACAAAACCCAGTCCGGAGACTGGGTTTCTAAATAAGTGGCGGAGCGGCTGGGACGCCTAGTTCGGGCTTGCGCTCAATTGGACTCGCACGCGAGCGGGACTCATTGGCCGTAGACCAAAATAGTATCGCCAATACGAAAAGACCCCAGCATTTCTGCTGAGGTCTGGGATAAGTGGCTGACGGCCGGGGTTGCGGGCAACCGGGACTCATTCCCTGAAAGGGAATATTTTTGAGCTTTAAAACGACAAAATCCAGTCCGGAGACTGGGTTTCTAAATAAGTGGCGGAGCGGACGGGACTCGAACCCGCGACCCCCGGCGTGACAGGCCGGTATTCTAACCAACTGAACTACCGCTCCGCACTGGTTAGACCTAAAGTCTAAATTTAAAGCCTGGCGATGTCCTACTCTCACATGGGGAAGCCCCACACTACCATCGGCGCTACTTCGTTTCACTTCTGAGTTCGGAATGGAAGTCAGGTGGGTCCAAAGCGCTATGGTCGCCAAGCAAAATTCTTTACGTTTTGTTTTAAGCTTTAACTTAAAGCACAAAACAAACAGTAAATGGTGCTGATACCCAGAATCGAACTGGGGACCTCATCCTTACCAAGGATGCGCTCTACCGACTGAGCCATATCAGCACATTATCTGTGTCCGTGAGGACTAAAAAAGCCCGCTTTTTCAAACGGGCTCTCTTAACTTTTGTCTTCACCTTCTTAAAAAGGCAAAAACTAAATTTAAAGCCTGGCGATGTTCTACTCTCACATGGGGAAGCCCCACACTACCATCGACGCTAATTCGTTTCACTTCTGAGTTCGGAATGGAAGTCAGGTGGGTCCAAATCGCTATGGTCGCCAAGCAAATTCTTTAATCTGGAAAGCTGTTTCAGTTCTTAACACATTCAATTCTGTTCTTGCTTTGAGTCCATCAAAACCCCTTGGGTG
>NZ_JAADJW010000070.1:0-6452 GCF_010092875.1 Vibrio sp. LB10LO1 | reverse complement strand
GGTATTATGCGGAGGCTAAGGTATTGCGTTGCTCACACCTTAGCAAGGCGTTATAAGCAACGGGAAAAATCGAGTTAGAATGAATAAAGTTGAAATAGCATACAATTACGCAAAAGCTAGTCTCGATAATGAATTCAAAACATTTGACTCATTAGATAACAAAGCGAACAAGTTTTTAGGGTTAGTTACATTGGGAATAGGCATTGTTGTCAGCTTATCTGGATGGGGTATAGACATTTTCCTGCCCCCATCTGACGCAGCCTCATGTTTGTCTGTTTTCATACTATTTCTTGTAGTTTTTTTCCTATCGAATGCTTGGTTTTGTTTGTTCAAATCGATAAAAATATCAAAAATTCCTACTATCAATCTCAACGAAGAAGTTATTGATACTTTGTTGAACCCAGCTACAGACGTCGCAAAGGAGGTTCTTAGTACTTTTGTGAAACTGAATGAAGCTCACCGAAGCGGAATGGCAAAAAAGGTTAAACTTTTGGAGTCGGGATATACATATATTATGCTTTCTGCGGTTAGCACATTGTTGCTTATATTTGTAATTGTCATAGCTAAATCTGAGGGGCTAATAAAATGAACCAAAAAACTCAAAATGATCAAAAGCAACCTGAAAGAGTAATTGTTCCCAATAAGGATCTTGGTATTGATTGGCATAAAAAAGGAACCAAGGACACGCCAAAAGACAATAAAAGATAGTTGCTTATAACAAACTGTTTAAGAGTGATTCGCAACGCGTGGCATTTTTACTATGCGTTGCGTTTAGTGTTTAAGGTGGTATGCGGCGGCTTTGGTATTGTGTTGCTCACACCTTAACAGGGCGTTATGTTTTTAATCAACTCCAAGGATTTAGGAGGGTAAAGTGATAAGTCTATTTGAAATGGAACCTGGTTGTTTTGACCTCTTTCGTGAAAACTTTATACGAGAATACGCTGGTTCTATCAGCTCCAATTATGGTTACTCTGAAAAGAAATCTTTTGAGTTCGCTTCCCTAGACTTCGAGATGAGACTACCCAATAAGCTTGATACTGACGGTAACTATGTCTATTCGATTAAATTGGGGGAGCTATCTATAGGTCATCTTTGGTACATAGAGAGTGTAGAAGACTCAACCGCTTTTATTTGTGACTTCTTCATAGAGCAAAAGTATCGCAACTTAGGTTATGGCGAATTAGTAATAAAAAACCTTGAATCCCGCCTCAAACAAAGTGGTATTACAAGGTTGAAGCTCCATGTTGCAAATGGCAATAATGGTGCTTTAAGGCTGTACACTCGTCTTGGGTATGGGATCACAGGGCATAATCTATTCAAAAAGTTTGATTAGCTCGATGAACACCAAAACATAACAAACAATTTAAGAGCGATTCGGCACGCGTGGCATTTTTACTATGCGGTGGTTTTAGTGATTAAGGTGGCATGCGGGAGCATCGGTATGGCGTGCCTCACACCTTAATTGGGCGTTAGTCGCCAGAAAAAGCTAGCAATCAAAATCATGTCTCTGAGCTTAAAATTTAGCAGTTGTTTGCTTGGTACACCGATTAATCGTCGATCATCAGAGCTTAGTTCTAACTGTTTTAAGTCCAAAGTTTTATACCTGTCCTAGCGGTTGCTTTGTTCTTTGGTGCTTACAGAGTAAGGCAATCGAGAGTCTGTTTTTGGTTGCAACTCCGCTCGGTGAGTTTGTCGTTACAAAAGCCGATTTACTCGCTGAAATGACGTTTTCTCTGGTGTTGTAAATTCCACGTGGTTTCAGTGACTTCGTTGAAAGTCCGCACTGTGAGATTAGCTTTCCAAAGCGCCTTTTTGGTGTTGTCAGTTCGTTTTCTGCGGCGTTGTTTGTTCCAAGTGGTTTCATTGAGTAGCCGCTTTGAAACTACGCCTGACTTAAGTGCATCAAAGCACATAAAGTTTGTTGTTCGCAAAGTTTAGTTTGGCTTAAAATTGTCGCTCGGTGCCTCGCGACTAACAAACTGCTCAAGAGGGATTCGCAACGCGTGGCATTTTTACTATGCGTTGAATTTAGTGATTAAGGTGGTTTGCGGCGGCTTTTGTATTGCGTTGCTCACCCCTTAGCAGGGCGTTAGTCGCCAGAAAAAGCTAGCAGTCAAAATCATTTTTCTGAGCTCAAAATTTGGCAGCTGTTTGTTTGGTACACAGATTCATCATCGATGGTCAAAACTCAGTTTCAACTGTTTCAAGTCCCAAGTTTTGTAACTGTCCTAGCGGTTGTTTTGTTCTTTGGTGCTGACAGAGCAGGGCAATCGAGAGTCTGTTTTTGGTTGCAAACCTGCTCGGTGAGTTTGTTGGTACAAAAGCCGATTTACTCGCTGAAATGACGTTTTCTCTGGTGTGGTAAGTTCCACGTGGTTTCAGTGACTTTGTTGAAAGTTCGCACTGTGAGATTGGCTTTCCAAAAGCGCTTTTTGGTGTTGTCCGTCCGTTTTCTGCGGCGCTGTTTTTTCTAAGTGGTTTCATTGAGTAGCCGCTTTGAGACTGGGCCTGACTTAAATGCATCAAAGCACATAAAATTTGTTGTTTGCAAAATTTAGTTCGGCTTAAAATTGTCGCTCGGTGCCTCGCGACTAACAAACTGCTCAAGAGGGATTCGCAACGCGTGGCATTTTTACTATGCGTTGATTTTAGTGATTAAGGTGGTATGCGGCGGCTTTGGTATTGCGTTGCTCACCCCTTAGCAGGGCGTTAGTCGCCAGAAAAAGCTAGCAGTCAAAATCATGTTTCTAAGCTCAAAACTTGGCTACTGGTTGTTTGATTCATAGTTCCATCTTCGACGGTCAAAGCTCAGTTTCATCGGTTCTAAGTCAATGCATTGCTATTTCCCAAGCGGTTGTTTCGTTCTTTGGTGGTGATAGGGTGGGGCAATCGAAAATCTGTTTTTGGTTGCAAATCTGCTCGGTGAGTTTGTTGGTTTAAAAGCTTATTTACTTGCTGAAAGGACGTTTTCTCTGGTGTTGTAAGTTCCACGTGGTTGCAGTGACTTTGTTGAAAGTCCGCACTGTGAGATTGGCTTTCCAAAAACGCTTTTTGGTGTTGTCAGTCCGTTTTCTACGGCGTTGTTTGTTCTAAGTGGTTTTATTGATTAGCCGCTTTGAGACTGCGCCTGACTTAAATGCATCAAAGCACATAAAGTTTGTTGTTCGCAAAGTTTAGTTCGGCTTAAAATTGTCGCTCGGTGCCTCGCGACTAACAAACTGCTCAAGAGGGATTCGCAACGCGTGGCATTTTTACTATGCGTTGAATTTAGTGATTAAGGTGGTGTGCGGCGGCATCGGTATTGCGTTGCTCACCCCTTAGCAGGGCGTTAGTCGCCAGAAAAAGCTAGCAATCAAAATCATGTTTCTAAGCTCAAAATTTGGCTGCTGATTGTTCGGCTCACAGGTTCATCGTCGTTGGTCCAAACTCATTTTCAGCTGTTTTAAGTCCAAAGTTTTGCAAGTGTCCTCACGGTTGTTTTGTTCTTTGGTGCTGACATAGCAGGGCAATCGAGAGTCTGTTTTCGGTTGCAACTCCGCTCGGTGAGTTTGTTGGGTACAAAAGCAGATTTACTCGCTGAAATGACGTTTTCTCTGGTGTTGTAAGTTTCACGTAGTTTCAGTGACTTTGTTGAAAGTCCGCACTTTGAGATTGGTTTTCCAAAAGCGCTTTTTGGTGTTGTAAGTCTGTTTTCTACGGCGCTGTTTGTTCCAAGTGGTTTCATTGAATAGCCGCTTTGAGACTACGCCTGACTTAAGTACATCAAAGCACATAAAGTTTGTTGTTCGCAAAGTTTAGTTCGGCTTAAAATTGTCGCTCGGTGCCTCGCGACTAACAAACTGCTCAAGAGGGATTCGCAACGCGTGGCATTTTTACTATGCGTTGGTTTAAGTGATTAAGGTGGTATGCGGCGGCTTCGGCATTGCGTTGCTCACCCCTTAGCAGGGCGTTAGTAGGTGACAGGAGGCTCTAGTGGAGCTCTATATAAATGGTAATGTCCCCCAAGTGGGTAAAGTTTGTGAGCAGTTTTTTCTTGAGCAAATCCAGTGTTCGCAAACTATCCATGATCAAGCGAATGTCGCGTATTTTCTTTTTGACTCCCAGTGGTTTCAGTTGTACTTCGATGGCATCACTATCTTTTGGTGCGTCTGCGTTGAGCCAACAGAGCCAATAAATAGTGATTTTTCGTCTTACAGCTCATTAGTTAATTTCAGCGAAATTAAAGGTATTTGTAGCCATGCCTTGACGCGTATTGAACAGTTTTTGGATAGCGATATCATTATTTTATCCCTTACTTTTGATAGTGGGGTGGTTCTAAAGTTTGAATATTTTAGTTTGGATGATTATACGAAAGTCACCTACTAACAAACTGTTCAAGAGGGATTCGCAACGCGTGGCATTTTCACTATGCGTTGATTTTAGTGTTTAAGGCGATATGCGGCGACT
This sequence comes from Vibrio sp. LB10LO1, assembly GCF_010092875.1. NCBI lineage: Bacteria > Pseudomonadati > Pseudomonadota > Gammaproteobacteria > Vibrionales > Vibrionaceae > Vibrio > Vibrio sp. LB10LO1. Next base: position 2,006 of record NZ_JAADJW010000070.1, on the reverse strand, counting down.
TTTGTATAGCGTTGCTCACCCCTTAACAGAGCGTTATGGTCACTTTTGGAAATCTTGAAGTGTTTCCAAGTTTAAGAAGCACTATTTGTGTATCCTTTACCTCAAAATAGGAGGTTGGGAATGAGCTATGAGAACAAGCTTGGGCGTGCCTTTAAAGAGTTGGAAGCCGCAAATATATGGAAATGTCACTACAATCCACCGTTACATAAGTGGCTAAGAAGGGCGGGGTTAAAACTACGGCCTCCATTTTACGTCTCTTTCGCTCGTAATCTTCTGATACGATTCTTTGAATTTTTCATATTTTGCTTTCCAATTCTCTCATTGCTCAGAGTCGAGTCGACAATTCCAAACTTGTTATATGAGTCCATAATCACCAGTGTATTTTACTCACTGGTAATGTGTTCTTACTATCGATGGACTTTTAGGCGGTGTGAGTTCACTTGCTGGGAAAAGCTTTAGAGAAACCGTGAACATAACAAACAATTTAAGAGGGATTCCCAACGCTTGGCATTTTTGCTTCTACTTCAAATTAAGTGTTTATGGCACAATGCTTTAAGTTGGGTGGTAGCGTTGCTCACCCCTTAATTGGGCGTTAGGGCGCTATCGAAATTTCTTAACTCACATCATTGTTTTACGTCCAAATTTCTTGTCAAATACATCTAAACTAATCGATCTAAACCGAGTATCTAATGGCTAGAAAGGCTCCCAAAATTGATGTTATTAAAAGGCTATGCATTCTTTCAAAGAATCAGTGTGCTTTTCCTGGTTGTGACCACACTATCTTAAATGAGAAAGGTGAATATATCGCACAGCTTTGCCATATTGAAGCGGCTGAGAAAGGCGGTGAGCGATACAACGAAAATCAGACTGACGAAGAACGTAGAGCAGAATCTAATTTGCTATTTTTATGTCATGCACATCATAAAGAGACAGACAATGTTGCCCAGTACACCGTCGATGTATTAAAAGAAATGAAGCGTCAACATGAGTCTCTACCAGAAGTAGTGTTTAACGCTGATCTATTATTACAAAAAGTACAGTTAGTCTTAGAAGAGCAAGAAACAATACGAGAAGTTTTAGAGGGGTATGCGAAAACTGGTGATTCTAATAATTACCTCATACATGGACCTGATTTTAAAGAGTCGTGGACGCCAGAAGATGGCAGGTTCTATGAATCTCTTGATTCAAAATTTAAATACATGATGAAAGATGGGTGGTTGCATGTAGACGTTACGCTAGATGATGGCGCAGTATTCTATTTTGAAGTTAATGAAAATGGTTCGGTTCGAAATTCAAGTACACCTTACCCAATTAATGAGTACCATGTTGAAATCCCAGAGTCGTCTATCTTACGTAAAGAGCGAATTGAGGTAGGCAATGGAAATTACGATATCAAGACTGAGCTTAAATGGTCAAAGGGGAGTGTGATTGAACATTTTCGTTACGATGGTGTATTTATGGGAGCAAATTGTAATACGCGCTGCTCAATTAACCATCAGAAAAGAGTGATCACAGTCTTGTAGTTCGCGCCCTAACAAACAATTTAAGAGTGATTCAGCACGCTTGGCATTTTGGGTTTGGATTGAGTTTTGTGTTTACGGTGGTCAAATTGAGTGTCGTGGTCGCGTGCTTCACACCTTAATTGGGCGTTAGCTTAATCGGCAAAATGACATCTGAGGTAATATGGAAGTATCATAGTGTTGTTTATTATTAAATAGAGTGCACTTCACCAATGAGGTATGAGAAAATTATGACATCCAAAACCAGTCAGTCATTGTCAACTCAAATGGAAGCTGTTGTCAAAGCAGCGTCTTTACAACACCTCAGTATTTCGGATGTAGTTGCCAAAGGAGCGTCTTTACAACACATTAACGTTACAGATATGGTTGCCAAAGCTGCATCTTTACAACACCTTAACGTCTCAGACATGGTTGCTCAAGCAGCGTCATTGCAACACCTTAACGTCTCAGATATGGTTGCTCAAGCGGCGTCATTGCAACACCTTA